>NZ_CEXQWX010000017.1:0-56834 GCF_982718395.1 Carboxylicivirga sp. | reverse complement strand
TGCAAAAATGTTTTTCTTCATCATCTTCTTTTGTTTTTAGCCGAACTAAAATAAGCTTTCTACCTCGACTTGTTTCTAGGATTAAACAAATATACAACCAAATTAGTACCTGAGTGTATCATTGATACAATTTGGTGAAAAATCATACTTTCATACCTTAAGACACCTCAAATAGTAAAATGGGTGACAGCTTTGACAAACTTGTTAAGGCGATGTTAAAGAATAATTCTTTCTCCAATTTAATTCAGCATTTATAATTCCGAATAAATATTAATCAGTAGTTTTGATCTGCTGTATAGCATACAGTACAGATAATCTAACAAACTAAAATTCACAAAATGAAACAAATCATTAGTATTCTTCTTGTTGCATTTTTAATGATCGCATGTAATACGAGTAAGAAGAAATCAGACCAGACAGCATCAGAACTAACTGCCATTGAATGTGTCACTGTTGATAATCTTTTGGCAAAAGCTGATCAATTAGTTGACCAGACTATAAAGGTTAAGGGCCATGTAACCCATACTTGCAAACATTCTGGTAAAAGATGCTTTTTGGTCGGGGACAATGAGCAATTTACGGTACGAATAGAAGCAGGTGGCAAGATAACAGGTTTTAACCGCGATCTGGTTGGTAATACTATCGAAGTAGAAGGTGTATTAAAAGAAAGACGACTATCCAAAGAGTACATCGATCAGATGGAACATGAGGTAAAAGAAAAAGTAAAGGAAGACGGATCGGCAGAAACATGCGCTACTGAAATGAACAACATCAACGACATGCGTTCCTGGATGAAGGCCAATAACAAAGACCATTATGCCATATACTTTGTAGAAGGGTTAAGTTATGAAATGGTCGAATAAAACCTTTCGAAAATGGCTGCGAATTATTCATCGTGATCTGGGGTATCTAATGGTGGGCATAAGCATTATCTATGGCCTGTCAGGCTATATTCTTAATCACATGGATGGTGATGATCCGGCTTACGAAACCAACGAAGGAACAATACAAATAGAAAGTAATTTAAGTAAGAAGCAAATTAAACAAATCTGGGCTTCACAACCAGATTTACCCATTCTTAAAAAAGTTTTATCTATTGATAAGGACCATTACCGATTAATGCTTGACGGTGGTATTGGTGTCTATCAAAAAAACAATGGAGAAATTGTATATGAGGAGCATCGAAAAAAACCTCTGGTCTATTTTATAAATAAACTTCACTACAATAAAGTTGGGGGCTGGACCATCATGGGAGATATCTTTGCTTTTTCTTTGATTTTCTTTGCTCTATCTGGTTTATTAATGGTTAAGGGTAAAAATGGACTAAAAGGCAGAGGTAAATGGTATTTATTACTTGGATTTTTAATACCATTCATCTACTTATTCTGGATATAAGAAAACAGGAGGTCAATAAAAAATTGACCTCCTGTTTCATGAATTTTATTTTCTTACTATGGCTTGACAACTTTAAGTGAATAATGTACATCAACCTTATAGTTGGCCGGAAACTTTGGTAAAAGCAACCACTTTCTGTTTTCAAAAACCTTTCCAGGCCGTTGGATCATTGTTGAACCAAATGTTGCAAAATACACATCAATACGCCTGGTTTTATCATTGCGCAACACCTCTATCTTACTGGTTGTTATTGCTTTTTCACCATTCCTGACATACTGTGTGCAGACCACTAAAGATTTCTTATTGAAGTTGATTTTACCAAAATCAATAGTCTCACAAGGAGCGTTGTATTTCATTGGTATTTTCTTGAGTTCTTCCAGGTTGTGAATTACTTCAAAATTATTTATCTGCAGACAAAGGTCAGGATCAATGCTGAGTTCTTTATACACAACAGGTGTTTGTGCAAAAACACTAATATTAAATAATAACATAGCCACTATTATGGGCATGGATTTATTAGCTGCCTTATTCATACCATAAACTTTTCAGATACTGCCCGCCCGATACAAGCAATATGCCCCTTATTTTCAATTTGACTGAGCTTATAGTGTAACAACTACTTCCCAATTCAATAGCTCAGATCTGGATTTTTCGATATAAACTTAAGCTTTTCATCGAAAACAGAAAAATTACTCAACCGCTAATTCCTTTCGATACCGCTTTTGTTTTCTTATAAACAACACAACAAACAACGTTTTAATAATAATTCCAGCCGATAATAGCCAAATATATAAGTGAACAAGGCTTTCCGTTTTTCTGGCATAAATGGCGGTAAAAATAAATGCCAGACCAATTCCCAGAAGAATCATTTCAGGTCCCAATTTGACTAATCCAAAACGAACTCCTAAAATCAGATACAATAATTTTAAAGTTCCACCAATACTAAAACTGATCGCCGCCCAGGGGCCTTGCACGCCTGTAACTTTTAGGATAATTCCCAACAAAATCAGCGTCCCACCTGACATTATTAAGTATTTTATTTTCTCCATAATAACTAATCTCTTATTCCATTTACCAAACAGACACTAAAATAAATAGTTCATTCGTAAACATTCCACTTTCAAACAGGTTTAGTTATACATCGTCAAGAGGATTCTTATATTTGCCTGACTAATAATAATCAACATGAGAAGCTACGGATTTATCATTTTTATCAGCATCATATTAAGCATTCACTTCTTGGTGAATTATTACATCTATCATAGAGGAATTCAATGGCTTGAAACAATACCTTCCCTTAAAACAGCTTTTCGAATAGTCATGCTCGTTTTGGTATTGGCATACCCGGCCGGGCGATTTCTTGAGCGTATCTGGTATTCTCCTGTTTCAAATACCTTACACTGGATCGGTGCTTTTTGGTTTGCCGGAATGCTTTATTTCACATTACTGATATTTGCAGCTGATATTGTTCGAATCTTTAATTTCTTTATTCATTTCCTGCCCAAAACAAACACTGAAGCATTCTATTCTTTAAAATATTATACTGGAATTGGAATAGCATCTGCAGGAATTTTGGTTATTCTCGGTGGATTTTTAAATGCCTGGCATCCTAAAATTCACCAACACAACCTAAAGATAAATAAGCATGTAGATGGGAAGAAGCAATTAAAAATTGTTGCAGCTTCTGACATTCATCTTGGAACCATCATAGGGCCGCGTAAAACACGAAAGTTAGTGGAAACTATCAATAGCTTACAACCTGATATTATTTTGTTTGCCGGTGATGTTGTTGACGAAGATGTGGGGCCTGTTATCCGTCAGAACCTTGGTGAAAGCCTTCGACAACTTCAAGCTCCTTTAGGTGTCTATGCTTCAACTGGTAACCATGAATACATTGGTGGAGCTGATCGATCAGTAAAATACCTCGAAGATCACGGCTTAACAGTATTGCGGGATTCTTGTGCCTTAATCAATGATCAGTTATATATTGTTGGCAGGGAAGACCGGGATAAAAGCCGTGTTAATGGTCCCCGTAAGGAAGTTGCTGTTCTGACAAGTCAGCTTGATCCTAATAAACCAATTATTATGCTTGATCATCAACCTTACCATCTCGAAAAGGCTGCAGAAGCTGGTGTTGATTTGCAAATTTCCGGACACACGCACCACGGTCAACTTTGGCCGTTCGGATACATTACTGAACGTATTTTTGAAGTCAGTCGTGGTTACTTACAAAAAGATAATAGTCACTTTATTGTAAGTACAGGATTTGGTACCTGGGGTCCTCCTGTTCGTACAGGCAATAGACCCGAAATTTTAGAAATTACCCTTAATTTTAAATAGTATTACTGAACAGCTATAACTAAACCGGAATTCTCTATATTATCCTGAAGTGTTTCGGTTTCAATCATTTTCTGTATTTCCTTAAGAGCTTTAGTCATTTTTAATTTATTGGATGAATTAGAGCAGTATGACACAACACCTTTCAAAGCCTCAGCCTGAAGCTCTGACAAACTTAATTCATCTTTATACTCGATATAGTTTAATGCAAAAAACACCTGATAAACTTCCGACTGCTCAGTGCTTTCCTCAAACAATTCCTCAAGTGAGTAAGACTGGGCATACACAGCAGACATCCAGTCTGAAATATATTCGGTAGCCAACCTGCGCTGATTATCTTTTTTATCGTATCGAACACCTGTCAGATAACAGCAACATTCTAAAGCTGCTTCTTCGGCTTCCTCATATTGGTTGGTCTCATTTACATCAATATCCTTTAAATAAGAAAAATCCTGGGCATTAAGTGAAACACTGGTAAAAATGATTAAAACAAAAAACACTAAACGATTCATTATCCTAAATTAAATTCAACAATTACATAATCTCCACGTAATTACGCCACTAAGGATAAACGTTTAATTTATTTTGACAAATACCACTTCCTATATGATAAAAGTATAATATCCTAAGATTAAACATTTTAAGAGAGATATGCCAGATGAATGTTTTAGATAAGTTTATTATCCAATTTGGTATAGATAATTTACTTCTATTATGGGTAACGAAAAATCATATCTTTGCATGATATTTGTAGTAAGATTCTGACCTAAAAATAAATCTTCAAAATTGAAATGAGCCGATATCACATAATCTACCTAATAATATTTTTAAGTTTTAATGCCTTCTCTCAAACCGTACATGTCAGGGATAAACAAAGCCACCAACCTCTCGAATTAGTTACTATTTTCTCCCAATCAGCGCAAGTAAATACAATTACGAATATGAAGGGCCAAAGCAGTCTGAACGAATTTGAAGGGCTGGAAAGTATTGTATTTCGCCTAATTGGATATGAAACGGTTGAGTTAAGCTATGAAGAAATTAAACGAAAAGGATTTAAAATATATATGGAGCAGTCTGAGCTATCGCTGGACGAAGTAGTTGTTTCAGCCACAAAATGGAAACAAGGACGACGCGAGACGCCTGCTAAAATATCTGTATTAAAACCCAAAGAAGTCAATTTCTTAAATCCCCAAACAGCCGCCGATCTGATTGAAATGACAGGCGATGTTTACCTTCAAAAAAGTCAAATGGGAGGCGGAAGTCCTATGATCAGAGGATTTGCCACCAACCGGATTTTGATTGCCGTTGATGGTGTGAGGATGAATAATGCTATTTTCAGAGCGGGTAATATTCAAAACATTATCTCCCTTGATCCCTTTGCAACACAACGTGCTGAAGTCATCTTTGGTCCAGGATCCGTAATCTATGGAAGTGATGCAATCGGTGGAGTAATGGGGTTTTATTCATTTGATCCGATCTTGTCGCACGAACCTAAAAAAAACATTCTCAAAGCTAATGCCTTAACCCGTTACTCTTCGGCCAACAGGGAAAAAACAGCTCATGCTGATTTCAACCTGGGATTTAACAAATTGGCATCTTTTACTTCCATTAGCTATTCTGATTATAGTGATATGCGAATGGGGTCAAATGGACCTGATGACTATCTGCGGTATGAATATGTTGAACGAATCGATAACGAAGACATCATTGTTAATAATGGTAATAATAAAATACAGACTCCAAGCGAATACAGCCAAATAAACCTGATGCAGAAGTTTAAATATATGCCAAGCTCAAATTGGCAATTTAATTATGGTCTGCACTATTCAGAGTCATCCAATGTACCTCGATATGATCGTTTGATCATGTATAACGATGAAGGTGAGTTAAAATATGGAGATTGGTACTATGGACCTCAAATGTGGATGATGAATAATTTGAACATTCAACATTCTGCTTCAAACAAGTATTTTGATCATTTACAGATTTTAGTGGCTCATCAGTATTTTGAAGAAAGTCGTCATAGTAGAAAAATTTATAAAGATGATATTACACGCAGAACCGAAAAGGTTAATGCAATCAGCGTAAATCTGGATTTCGAAAAGCAATTGAATAGTGGTGACCGACTCTTTTATGGAGCCGAGTTAATTAGCAACAAAGTAGCATCTGACGGTTTAGAAGAAAATTTAATTAACGGCGACATCGTAGATGCTGCATCACGCTATCCTGACGGTTCGGTATGGACATCCTCTGCTATTTACAGTAGTTACTTAAAGAACCTGACTCCTAAAACCAATCTGCAAGCAGGCCTCCGATACAATTATATCTATATGAATGCTGAATTTGATGACACTTTTTATGATTTTAACTTCAGTCAGACTACTATCAATACCGGAGCACTCACAGGAAGTCTTGGTCTAATCTATAATCCCAATGACAACTGGCAATTAAGCAGTTCTGTTTCCACGGGATTCAGAGCTCCCAATATCGATGATGTAGGTAAAGTCTTTGACTCCGAACCTGGCTCTGTTGTTGTTCCTAATCCTGATTTAAAACCCGAGTATGCGATCAATGCCGAACTGGGAGCTGCTGTTGTTGTAGTTAAAAAGTGGAAAATTGATATGGCGGTCTATTACACACACCTTACTAACGCAATGGTCAGACGCGATTATCACCTTAATGGAGAAGATAGCATCCTTTATGACCACGAGTTGAGTCAGGTACAAGCCATTCAGAATGCAGCCCACGCTTACGTTTACGGCATTCAGGCTGGTGTGGAGTATAAATGGAAAAATGGCTTTAGTGCATCATCACGATTCAATTATCAGAAAGGAGAAGAAGAACTGGAGGATGGTAGCTATTCTCCACTACGCCATGCAGCACCCTGGTTTGGAACAACTCATATAAGCTACGAGCAGAAGAAAATTAAAGTTGATGTATACGCACAATATAACGGAGAAGTCGCATTTAGCAACATGCCAATGTCAGAAATTGCCAAGGACTACCTGTATGCAAAAGACAAAAATGGAAATCCATACAGTCCCGGATGGACAACTCTTAACCTGAAAGCTCAATATGCAATCAATAATTCTGCCACACTAACTGCAGGTATTGATAATATTACTGATGAAAGGTACAAGACTTATTCTTCTGGTATTGCTGCACCCGGTCGAAATTACATCATTTCTTTAAGGGTTTCTTTATAGGAGTTAGTCTTTAATTTTCTAACTGTTTAAAGTTAATTAATCACAAAAAACTCAGGTATATTGGTTGACATACGTTGATTATCCAAAAATCAGTCTATCTTTGCGCCTCATAAAAAATAAGGACCACTCCGGTCACTTTCGGTAGCACAGTCGTAGCGTAATTGCTAAATCCGGGTAACAGCTGCATGGACGTGGAAGCGGGTGGATAAAGAGCAAATTATGCAGACATTTAAAGAAACAGGACTTCCAGAGGAAATCCTAAGTGCTATTGGTGAGCTTGGTTACGAAACTCCAACACCTATCCAAAGCAAAACAATCCCTGAGATTTTAAATTACGGTAACGATCTGATTGCACTGGCTCAAACCGGTACCGGTAAAACAGGAGCTTTCGGACTTCCGGTTATTCCTCAGATTGAGCGAAATGAAAAGAACGTACAGGCACTGATCTTGTGTCCTACGCGTGAACTTTGCCTCCAGATTACCAAAGATTTAAAGGATTACGCTAAAAATTATCGTGACCTATACATTACACCAGTTTATGGTGGTGCTGAAATACGAACACAGATCAAATCTCTGAAAAGAGGTACTCACATTGTTGTTGGTACACCAGGACGTATGAACGACCTGATTAACAGAAAGGCTATTCAATTGGGTGATGTACGCTGGTTAATTCTGGACGAAGCTGACGAGATGCTCAATATGGGTTTTAAAGATGACCTGGAAAGCATCATGGCACAAACTCCTGAATGGCGTCAAACATTACTATTCTCAGCAACAATGCCACCAGAGATTGCCCGCATGTCGAAAAACTACATGCAGGATCCGGTAGAAATAAGCGTTGGTAAGAAAAACCAAGGGGCCGAAAAAGTTGATCACCATTTTTACATGGTACAAGCACACGACCGTTATCGTGCTCTAAAACGTATTGTTGATGTAACACCTGATGTTTATGGAATTATCTTCTGTCGTACTCGTCAGGAAACTAAAGATATTGCCGATAAATTAATGGCAGACGGTTATAATGCTGATGCTTTGCATGGAGATTTATCTCAGGCACAGCGCGATTTGGTAATGCACCGATTCCGCAAAAAGCATTTGCAACTCCTAGTGGCAACAGATGTAGCAGCACGTGGTATTGATGTGAACGACCTGACGCATGTTATTAATTATAACTTGCCGGATGACATAGAAGTTTATATCCATCGAAGTGGACGTACCGGACGTGCTGGTAAAGAAGGTGTTTCTGTATCCATAATCCACTCGCGCGAAATGCACCGCATCAAGGCCATCGAAAAGATTGCCAAGAAAGCATTTGTACGCAAAATGGTGCCAAAAGCTGATGAAATCTGTGAAAAACAGCTGTTTCATTTCCTTGAACGAGTTGGACAAACAGAGTTGGAAGAAACTTCACCTGTAAACACCCTTTTACCATCGGTGTATGAGAAGCTGGCCGAAATGGATAAGGAACAGTTAATTAAACAGTTTGTTGCTGCGGAGTTCAATCGCTTTATGGAATATTATAAGGATGCACCGGATTTAAATATTAATAAAGAAGAAGGTGGCAGAAAAGGACGTCTTGACAGGGATAATGTGAAGTTCAGTCGTTTATTCCTGAATATCGGAAAAACTGATAAATTAACTTCTGGTGAGGTAATTGGTTTGATCAACAGCAATATGAAAGGTATTACTGTTAAAATTGGTAAGATTGAATTACTTCGCAATTTCTCTTTTATTGAAGTAGATAAAGAGTATGAGCAGGAATTGATTAAAAAGCTCAATAAAGCCAAGCTAAAAGGTAAGAAAGTAAGTCTTGAAGTGGCTTCACCAAAGCCGGCCAGACGAAAAAACAAAAGACGATAGTCTCAAAGTACTAATTATAAAGAAGCCGTTTTCAAATTATTGGAAACGGCTTTTTATATCATTTAAACTGTATTTATTCAATCAACAAACTAAATGTTTGGAATAACTTAAAGTGATTTTCGGGATTTGATGAATCAAGCATACCGTAAACATACCCTTCCTTGTAAGCAATTTTGACCATTCCAATGTATGGATCATCAAATACATAGAATTTCTCTTTTAGCTTCTTTTTATACTTCACACGATTAAAATACTTCTCCATAATTGCCCGGCACTTTTCATCAGATCCCTTGAATGCAAAGAGTCTTAATGTCTCACCTGAATCCATATATTTAACTGTGCAAACTCCATTAAATCCTGATAATCCCATAAAATTCTGCGGCATATAACGTTCGCTATGCTCCATCTTTCCTTCTATCGGAAACAGATTAAACTCCTGAGGTAAGCTACAGTGTTTGCAAACTTTTTGAGCAACAGACTGTGCAAACTCTATAAAATCATCATCAAAAACTTCGGGCCGACCATTATAAACTTTGACGTAATATTCATCGGCTAAAAAGAAGATTGAACCACTCTCAACAAAACCTTGTGCTCCGATTGAATGCAGTTTAACGCCTTGAGGTCGCTCTTCGGAATATATTCCAAATGCCTTTAGATTTTCACCGTGTCGATACAATTCCAGCGTTAACATGTGCCCCATTTCATTTTTGTAATCAACTACCCATAAATCTTGGAAATCATAACCAAGATAAAAATCTGATGCCCCATTGATATAGTCATACAGGTTGGCACGCGAAAAAAACTGCTTTTCTCCCTCAACAGTCCATCCTTCAATTGCTGTAAACTTTTCGGGATAGCTTTGTGCCGAACCAAGACTACTAATGATAAATAACGCGATTATTAAAATATACTTCATGGTAATATGGATCATTTGTTAACCTGGTTTTTACAATTATCAACATACTTTCTGAAGATTTGATTTCGTTCACTATACAAGTTCAGAAACCTATTTACCAAAAGTATAATGGTAATGAATGCAGCAAGTCCAAACAATATTGGAATAAGTGCAAAAAATGGTGTAATTCCGAATAAAGGTATCATTGGAAATTTTAATATTTAATTAAACAATAAACTCATCAGGCACATTTATAAGACGACTAACATTCTGAACCTTCTCTCCCACTGCAAAGTCCTTAACACAAGTAACAGTGCAATCTGAACAGTTTGAACAAGGATCACTTACCATGCCCATACCGGCCAATAACTCTTTGGCTTTACTCATGTCTCGGTAACCATAGGTATACATGTAGGAACGCATTATTTCAGGTATCGGTAAATTCTTACGGCACTGACCATCGCACTGATTACAGGCATTGCAGTATAAACCGGCATAGTCGCGTGCAAACTCCAGATCTTTCTCTTCATCTTTAGTCAACTTAAGCTTCTCCATGATACTCCAGCTTTCTTCCAACTGATCAATAGTGGCCACACTTGGTATCGAAGTACAAATATTTTCATTCTGCAATGCCCATTTTAATGCGGCCTTTGTATTCACAGGTTTCGTTTTTTCTTCATCCAGGAATCCACCTGCCATGGTTTTCATTGCAATAAAACCTATACCTTCAGCCACTCCTTCTGCTATTGCTTTATTTAATTCATTAATATGATCCTGCTTAAAATTGTATGCAGTCAATACCACATCATAAATTTCAGCTTCTATTGCAGCACGAATCACCTCCGGTTCATTCTTATGGGTTGATACCCCTAAAAACTTACACTTGCCTTGTTCCTTAGCCAGTTTCAGGGCCTTAATTATTTCTGGATGCTGAACTGCCTGTTTGGTCGATACGGCATGAACATAAAGTAAATCAACCGACTTGACTTTCAGTCTTTCCAGACTTGTGTCAAACATTTTCAGAAAATTTTCAGCCGTGCATCCATCACCAATCATACCGGTTTTTTGATCCATATCGTCAGGGTAAACTTTGGTAACGGTAAACAACTGACTTAAATCCTGATCACTCAAGGCTTCACTCAACATCGTTTCATGCTTTCCCTTTAGGTAAACATGGGCTGTATCAAAATGCTTCACGCCCTTGGCTAATCCAGCTTTAAACATACTTGGATCTTTCATGGCACCCATACTTACAATCGGAAGCTTGACACCTGTGCGTCCCAATGTTCGATAAATAATCTTGTCTTTCTTTTTGGATTTGGCTTCAGCAGTGTGAGGTAATAAGGTAGCACCAGCCAATCCGGCAGCAGTCATCTTTAGAAAATGACGCCGATTGCTATTGTTTGATCTGTTCATGATAGTGGGTTTTGTAAAGGAAGATGTAAGGTATATAAAATTGTGTTGCTTTTGAATATTACCATTCAATTACAGAGGAGTTTAGAAACATTCTTAACAAGCAATACGAACCGAAACAGTCGCAGAACTCTTGTCAAAGATTGAAATTGCCATCTGTATGGCCGATATTGTTATATAGAAATTAATAAAAAACTAAACACATGCATATACTAATTACAGGAACCAGTTCAGGTATCGGTCATGGATTGACACAAGAATACCTGGCAAGAGGTGCAAAAGTATGGGGCATCAGTCGCCGCATCACAGACGATTTAATAAAAGAAGCCAATTATCATCACATTCAGCTGGATTTAACCAATCATAAAGCTGTTATAGAAAAACTACCTGATTTTATTGATGATAGTAAGCGTTTCGACATGGTTATTCTCAATGCTGGTATTTTAGGCCCTGTTAAGTGGATGAGCGAAGTCGACACTGAAGCCATGCAACGTGTGATGGATGTAAATGTATGGTCAAACAAAGTATTGTTAGATCTGCTTTTTAGCCTGGGAAAAGATATTCGTCAGGTTGTAGGCATGTCAACCAAAGCATCGCTACGCAGCACACCCGGCTGGGGACCGTACGCTGTTTCAAAGGCGGCGCTCAATATGCTGATGAATGTATATGCTAAAGAGCATAATGAAACACATTTTATAGCCTTTGCTCCAGGCCTGGTTGACAGCGAAATACAAGAAACCATCTGGAATATAAAAGAAACAGACAAATACCCGGCAGTAGAAAAATTGCAGCAAGCCCGTTATACCGAAGATATGCCCGACTCTAGAGCTGCCGCTTCAAAATTGATTTGGGGGATGGAGAAAGCCAGGGAACTGGAAAGTGGTTCATTTGCTGATGTGCGTGAGATGTGAGGGATAAATGATTAGTTGTTAATAATTAGTGATGAGTACTTTAAGGCTCATATAAAATTAGGCTATGGCAAGAAAAGTAAAACGACAGTTAAGTCTTCTTGAGGTAATCAGCGTATCTTCGGGTGTGATGATCAGCTCCGGTTTGTTTATCTTACCTGCCATAGCCTACACCCAGGCTGGTCCTGCCATGGTGCTTTCCTATATAATTGCCAGCCTGATGATTATTCCTACCGTATTATCAAAGTCGGAACTGGTAACAGCTATGCCGGTTACCGGTGGTATTTATGTGTTTGCCGACCGTAGTATGGGTCCATTGATGGGTACTATTGGCGGCCTGACTGCCTGGATATCCCTGGCCTTTAAATCGGCCTTTTCGTTACTGGCCATGGGCATATTTGTTATACTGCTCAAACCAGATATTACAGAAATGCAAATGAAAATCATTAGTGTAAGCTGGTGTTTGATTTTTACGGCACTCAACATTAAAGGAGTCAAGTTTTCGGGGCGCTTTCAAACCATAACGGTGCTTATTCTCTTTTTTATCCTTCTCCTGTACATCATTGTCGGGGCGTTTTCTGTTGTTCCCAATAGATTTATTCCTTTTGCACCCAATGGAACAAATTCTGTTTTTATGACAGCCGGTTTGATCTTTATTGCATTCTCGGGCACCACTAAAGTTGCTGCAATTGCCGGCGAAGTTAAAAACCCTGGTCGTAACCTGCCCTTAGGAATATTTTCTTCATGGGGCATTGTTTCAATATTATATGTTGCTGTTGTTTTCATAACCGTTGGCATTCTTAGTCCTGACGAGTTAAGCGCTACGTTTACCCCAATATCAATTGGCGGTGGTAATATTATGGGGCATTTTGGCATTGTGATAATGACATTTGGTGCGTTGCTGGCTTTCATATCAACCGGTAATGCCGGTCTGCTGGCAGCCTCTCGCAATCCATTGGCCATGGGGAAAGATGAACTGTTGCCCAATATTTTTACGCACATAACAAAGAGAGGAACACCTGCTGTTGCCATCCTTTTTACATCAGCTATTATGATTGCAGTAATTCTGTTTCTCGATATCGAAACATTTGTTAAAACTGCCTCTGCGCTTAAGCTGGTTCTGTTTATCATTGCCAATGTAGCTCTGATTTTTATGCGCGAAGCCAATATCAATCATTATCGTCCCAAATATATTTCACCGTTTTATCCCTGGGCTCAAATCATTGGCATTATATGCTATATATTTCTGCTTTTTGAAATGGGAACAATGCCGCTGTTGCTTGTTATTGTGTTTATAGCTTGCGGAGCCGCCTGGTATTTTATCTATGCTCATGGACGCATCAAAAGAGAATACGCTCTGCTACATATAATTGAACGATTAACCGGCATTAGAACAATCGATCAATTGCTTGAAGAAGAACTCAGAGAAATACTGGTTGAAAGAGATGGGACCACGCGCAAGTGGTATAGCAAACTAATTAAACAACAAACTATTACATTTTTAGACTCCAATTACTTACCTGATAACTTTTCTCAACTTGCAGCAAAACTGCTGGTTGACAAACTTAAAACCAACCAGGAAGAGCTTAACAAAGTAATATTTGATAAACTCAATAATTCCGACTGTATTATTACTGATGGTGTGGCCTGTTTGTCTATTCCAGTTAAAGGTCATCGAAAATTTGATTTGATGTTGTTTAAATCAGATGAAGGAATTCAGACGGAACATTCAGCCCCGTTGCATGCTCTTTATATTATTGCCTATTCCAAGGATGAATGGAATTTACAGCTGCATACCCTAAAAAGGCTTATCGAGACAAGTAATGCACCTGAGTTTAAGCTTCAGTGGCAACAGGCTACAAGTAACAAACAACTTCTCAAACTCTTATTACAACACAATTCATATTAGAATCAAATAAATTATAGGATTTCTGACTTAATAGCTGTCAGGAGATTTGTACACTGACAGATTCCCTGCATCGTAACCTTGGTTATCCAAATGAATTTCCTTTCCTGACAAAACTCAAATCCTGATAACAAATAACTTCTTACCTTAGTCGGGATGAAAACTCAACAATAAACAATTCTATAATAAATCACATTTAATCATGAAACAACTTGCTTTGTTAGCATTAGTTGTCTTTCTGACAGGAGCCTGTTCAGCTCCGCAAAAAGCAGATAAAGAGACAACTTTCACCAACCGTAATTTAAAGGTTGATAGTGAAATTATGACCCCTGAAGTACTTTGGTCATTCGGCCGGGTTGGAAGCGTGGCCGTATCACCCGATGGAAAAACAGTGGCCTTTACCACTACTTATACAAAAATAGAAGAAAACAAATCCTACTCCGATATCTATACCATGCCGGCTGAAGGTGGGGAATTTAAACAAATAACCTTTACTAAAGGCGGAGAATTTGAAGTTAACTGGCGACCAGACGGTGCTAAAATAACCTATTTATCAGCTGAATCGGGCGATGTACAACTATGGGAAATAAATCCAGATGGAACTCAAAAGCAACAAGTTACTAAAATAGAAGGTGGCATTGAAGGCTACAAATATTCACCTTCGATGGATCGAATTGCCTTTGTCAAAAGCGTAAAACTGGATAAAACGGTTCACGACTTGTACCCAGACTTAAAGCATGCTGATGCCCGCATAGAAGATGACCTAATGTATCGCCATTGGGATCATTGGGTAGATCCAACATATTCACACATCTTTTATATCAAATATGCTAATGGCACAACAATGGGCAACGCAACTGATATTATGGAGGGCGAACGTTACCATTCACCACTAAAACCATGGGGCGGTATGGAGCAGGTAACTTTTACCCCAGATGGTAACAGCATTGCCTATACTTGCAAAAAGAAAGTGGGCATGGAATCAGCATTCTCTACCAACAGTGACATCTACCTGTATAATATTAAAGATGAAAAAACTGCGAACCTGACTGAAGGTATGATGGGTTATGATATCGCTCCCGTATATTCACCTGACGGCAGATATCTGGCATGGGAAAGCATGGAACGTGATGGTTACGAAGCTGACCAGAATCGCCTGTTTATTATGGAATTGGCAACCGGCGATAAAAAAGACTATACGGCCAATTTTGATCAAAATGTACATGGGTTAACGTGGACACCAGATAGCAAACACATCTATTTTACAAGTGAGGATAAGGGTTCGAAAGAAATCTTCCGCTGCGATATGGCAGACAACAATATCTCACAGGTTACTGATGGTATTCACAACTACAACTCTGTTGCTGTTGCTGCTAAAGGCTTAATTGCCACGCAAACATCCATGAAGCACCCAACAGAAATCATCAATGTAAATATTGAAACTGGTGAAGGTACGAACATCTCAAAGGTCAACGAGCCATTGCTTAGCCAATTGAAGATGGGTGATGTTGAAAAGCGCTGGATTAAAACAACCGACAACAAAGAGATGCTGGTTTGGGTGATTTACCCACCTAACTTCGATAAGAATAAGAAATATCCTGCCATATTATATTGTGGCGGTGGTCCGCAAAGCATGGTTAGTCAGTTCTGGAGCCTGCGCTGGAACTTCCAGATGATGGCTGCTAACGACTATATTATTGTGGCGCCTAACCGTCGTGGATTACCAGGTTTTGGTCAGGAATGGAATGAGCAAATCAGCGGTGATTATGGCGGCCAAAATATGAAAGATTACTTCTCAGCCATTGATGCTGTTTCTAAGGAACCTTTTGTTGATGAAAATCGCCTTGGTGCTGTTGGGGCCAGCTATGGTGGTTACTCGGTATACTGGCTGGCTGGTAATCACAACAAACGCTTCAAAGCCTTTATCTCACATTGTGGTATTTTCAACTTCGAGCAAATGTACAGCACAACCGAAGAGATGTTCTTTGTGGATTGGGATTACAAAGGCAACTACTGGGATAAGAGCAATAGGACAGCTATGCGTAGTTATGCCAACTCTCCTCACAACTTTGTGAAGAATTGGGATACACCAATGCTGGTAATTCATGGAGCTAAAGATTTCCGTATTCCTTATACTCAAGGTATGGGAGCCTATAATACAGCAAAAATGGTAGGTGTACCTGCCCGCTTCTTATATTTCCCTGAAGAAAACCACTGGGTACTACAATGTCATAATGGAATCTTATGGCAACGTGAATTCTTCCGCTGGTTAGATACGTATTTGAAGTAGATTTCAGACATAAGATATATAGACACAAGAAACCCGCCGGCTATATTAGTTGGCGGGTTTCCGTTTATGCAGCTATCTCCAATCTTAGAAGTTCGGTAAACCGGTTAACATTTCTCCGGTTTTTAGGTAATGATTCATGGCCTTTTCCCACGAATCCATCATCACATCGTATTCAACTTTAGTAAACTTTTCCAGTGCCTTATCTCCTATTTTGCTGAGTGAAGTTTTTCCATAAGTCAGAATTGCCATAGTTTGACGATCAGATAAAGGCGTAAGCTGTATTTCCAGTTTAGTTACCAATACACGCGGAACATGGTAATACATCACTACACGCCCCTTTTCAACATCGTAATCGTTTACAATCCATACAACATCATTTTCTCCGTGTGAAGTAATAAACAGGGCATCTTTCTCGACCACACCACAATTACTGTAAACAGCCTTTGGTGCCCAATTCTCACACCAATCTAATTCCTTTACAGGACAGTAAAGCGGCATTATTTCTTCAATGGTTCCGTTTATGGTCTGTTCGTAGGTATGCGATACCCTGTTTGGTTTTTCTATTTTCATCTTTGTTTTGATTTTACTTCGGTTAATTAATGAGTGATGATTATGGTTTGCCTCTTCCTGACATGAATTGAAAATAAACAGCCCAATAATCAGAAACGACCATAGCTTATTTTTTTCGCTCATAATAGCTGTGTTTGTATTAATAATATCAATGCAAACATAGAAGTTATGAACACGCTTTTCATTTACATTTGTTGAGAAAATGCCTTTCGCACCCGGCTTAATTGAGTTGGTGTCATTCCTAAGAAACTGGCAATATAGTAATGTGGAATACGGTTTAACAGATTTGGATACTCATTTAAAAACCATTTGTATTTAGCTGCAGTGTCGCCTGTTATTAATGCTTGAATCCTTGAGTTGTTCTGCTGATTGAGCTTTTGAAAATTATAAAGAATAACATTAGTCAATTCTGTATCTGCGTTAACGTGCGAGAATACTTCCTGATAGTTGGCAACTGACATAAAACAATCTTCCATGGCCTGAATATTCATCGTAGCCGGAATGTTGGGAATATAATTACCTGAAACCAGGTTACCTTCCATAAAAAAATGAGTGGTTACTTCCTCTCCATCGTTGTTTAAAGTATATCCCCGAAGAATCCCTTTTGTTAGTTGTCCTATCCTATAGTTAGGTTGACCTTCTTTTACAAAAAAGTCACCTTTATCAAGGTCCAGATTACTATGCAGAGCATCATTAAGCATTGTCGAATATAGCTATTAATTCGCTGTGAATTAAAGAAAACTACCATCAGTGTGCATCATTTTTATTTCTCTCCGTCTATGATGATAAAGAATGGACATTAATGAAAATGAGTGTAACAGAATTAACAGACAATATTAAAATACAATTATCCATATTTGACAGAGTAGGTATTGGAACGGCTGATAGGTTTGCAGATTTAGAATCTGAGAATCATCCAGACAAATATATGCCAGATCTTAAATCAGTTATTGTTTTTGCCGAAGGTAAAAGCAATACAAATGTCGAATCATTGGGGAGTTTCAAGAACTATATTGCCACTATTTCAGCGCAGGCAAATGTGATAACCTTATTAAAAACACAAGGATATGACTCGATGGTGATTGATAATAAACATCATGATATATCACTGGTTAGAATAGGTATAGAAGCCGGACTTGGTGAAATAAGTCCCGTAGATTCTCTAGTAATTAAAGGTTTGGGGTTAACAGCTACCTTAGGAGCCATTATCACCAATGCCCCTTTAACCGCCGATAAAAAAGTAAATGAGGTTTGTATCAACTGTAATAAATGTCTGAGAGTTTGCCCAATTCGCGAAATAGCCAATGCAAAAGGTGATTTAAATAAGTGTGCTTGTGGTGCATGTGTCTACCAATGTCCTGTAAAAGATGAATCTGAAACAAAATTATAAAAGATGAAAACTGTTAAAATTTATGTGCTTGATGATAACCTTCTTTCGGAAGGTTGTGGATGTAATACCACGGCTAACACAAATTCATGCTGTGGAAGTAACAATGAAGGAGTAATTACAAAGGATGCCATGTCAATTACCAAGATAATGGATGACTTTAAAACCAATTATCCATCCTTGGCTGATATTTCGATAATAACTTATAATGATTCAGACCAAGTTGTGTTTATTGATGAAGTAAATTCGATTCTAAAAAGCAATGGTGAGCAATTAGAAATTGATGCAGTCAATGCCACCTTTGTATTGCCTAAGCTACTGCCTTTAGTAACTGTCAATGATAAACTTGTTGCAATTAATACTTTTCCTATGGGTGATGTGTTGGTCAATTCTATTAAAACGGAAGAGCGTATCCCTAAGCAAGCAGGATGTTGTTGATAGCAAACTAAAACAGGAGGTTCTGACATTAAACCTAATATCCAATCTCCTTCTGCCTGTTTTTAACTATTTCCCGAATAGAAACCTCATCAATCAGGACATCTTTAAGAACAGCCTTGCCATCACGGATACTTACTAAAGCGTAAGTTAAATGGCTACTATCCCTTTGTGATTGTCGGTGAATTTTCTCCGCTTCATAGGCTTTTGATTCTTCCATATAGTAGCGGTCAAAAGGATATCTAATCGTTAACGTATTGGTGCTGTCATAAGATGTATACCTAACCTTTGCCATAACGAACGCATTATCATTCATTGGTTTTCCTTTTGAAACAGCACTTATTTTCACAAACCCCTCATCATCTGTTTTTAATGATACATAAACATCTTCATCTCTATACCATTCTGATTCATCTTCAACCTGAAAGGTATTTTCATCATACCGAAGAGTTATATACTTGCCTCTAAACGGATCAGTGGGATCAATAGGCTCAGTTTTAAACTTAAATTCTGTACCGCTGTCAATGATCCTCTCTCTGTTCCAAATCATTTTGGCAGGAACAAACAACTGTACTAAAGCGACTAATATAAAGGCGGCTATTAATATCTTTTTCCTATTCATGTATCTCATTTGTCTTTCGTTTTTTAAGCATTGAATAGTTCGCTACAAAAAATCCTGCACCAACAGCAACAAAAAGCACCCCTCTGAATACGAAACTTAGATCGGTATCAAAGAACCGGCAAATAACCAAAGCTGTAATTATTATCAGACCATAGTTCAGTATTCCCAGGTGATCTTGTTTTGCACCATCCCTGACCATCCATATACCAAGTGCAAAAACAATAAGGTTAATTAATAATGTCGCTACCGGTAAAAACATGCCTGATATAAAAACTACGATAAACAGAAGAAAAACTGCCGATACTGGTCGAATATGCTTAAGAGCTTTACCTTTTTGCTTCAGATATAATAATACGGCAGCTACTAGTGACAAAATGCTTGAAGCGAAAAATTCCACCGAGAATACCAGTTCACTTAATGTGTATTTTTCATCTATTAATTCAGACCAGAACCAATCAAAACTTAAAACTAACAATAGCACAATAGTACCGAGTGATCCTATTATCCTGAAGCCATTATTCATTGTTTTTTGATTACTAAAAAAGCCAGATTCGCTAATCAGATATAGAATGCCGAACAAACTAAAGTAGGCGATAAACATCAGTTCCTCTTTAGTATCAGCTACTGTCCCTAATGTGATAACTACTGATAAAGGAATCAACCAGTTATGGAAGGTCATAAAATTACTTTTAGGCTTCTCCTTATATAACAAGTAATAGTGAGGTAATACCAATATTAAAAACAACCAGTAAAAATAGTTTTCTGTCGATGAGTATGACCAGTAATTGGTTTCGCAGGCATAATAGGTTATACCTGCCAAATATAATAAAGAAGCAATAGACGATTTCATGAAATACACCAGCGGTAAGCAAAGCAGCATCCATGTCAGAAGAAAGGAACTGAGGTTACCCGGAATATTATAAATCTGGCTAACAAGCGAAATACTTGCTCCAACCGAAAAAAATAAAAAAGCAGTTGTACTCTCTCGCCATGCTACGCTTTCTTGTTTTTTAAGTAAAGTATAAATACAGAAGCCCTGACCAACAAGCAATGGCAAAAAGGCAAAGATAGTTTTTGTACTTCTTGAAAGCTCGTCCCAATTATGGGCAATAATCAGGATAATACCCAACCCAACCAGTATGGCACCTAATATGCCAAATACGATAAAAAGTCTGTTGGTAGATGTTCCACTCTTATTCTTATAATAATCCCGAATTCTATCTGCCGTATCTTGGTTTATAACGCCAGCTTGTAACAATTCAGGCAGGTATTTGTGTATACTCATTGTTTAGTATTGTGATTAAGGATGTATTCGTTTGTATATTTCTTAAGCCGTTCTTTAATTATATGAACAGCTGCAGCTAATTATCATCTTATATTATGCCTTCCCGAATTAAGAAATCCAACTGTGGGCAGCTTTTTTGTTTCATTAAAAATATCAAATCCCTTTTTAAGATCAGTCCATAACCCAACCTTGTCTGAGTTTGAACTATACGTTTCTGTCAATCGTTTAAACTCGTTATCGACTAATTGCGAGGGAAAAATTGTTACAGGAATCTTTACTTGGCCATTATTGCGAGCTTCAGTGCAGAAAACATACAATTCTTTAATTTGGTCGTTAGTAATGGGCAGGCAACCAATAGTAACACAATCGCCATGAATAAATATATCACCACCCAAGCTGCCTTTAACACCTAATATCCGGTCTGATTTATTGGGATAGTTAATTCCGAGAGAAAGATAGAAATTACTGGAAGGGTTAAAGATATTGATATGGTAATAGCCTTCGGGAATTTGCAGGTCACCTTGCTGGCGTTTAGGACCCAGCTCTCCGCAAGTTTGGCAAATATCATAAGTCTTTAATAGTTTGTATTGACTATCGGTGTTGTTTTTACCCCATAATTCAAGCATCTTCTCCTTTTTAAATGCTCTCAAGTAGATATTAAGTTTGCTTAGATCAAGATTATTCTTCTGAACGAGTGACGATACGCTACTCTTTTTTTCCTTATAAGCTTGTCGTACTCGTGAATATCTTAGTTGCTCATTCTTAAAAGAATCTGCAGTGAATGAACTGAGGAATAATATTAGAATTAGACAGATAAATTTGTTATGCATAGATATTTAATTGAAGTTGCATTTCTAATAAATAGATACGCCGAAATTTCATATTGAGATTTTCTTTAATACTTTCCTTACTCTTTTAATGGTATTCAAATAAATCCTTCTATTAATAATTAGTCCACTACCAGACATAACCAACAATACCGCTCCAATAATCAACAAACCATATGAAATGGGATTAGTTAAGCCTTCATATACCAAAAAGCAACTCTGAATAGATGATATCGTCCATACAATGAAGATTAACAAAAAATGATTGTCTATTACGTTAATCCTCATTTGGTCATTATCAAAGTAAACTTCAACTTTGGGCGATAACTTTTTATCCAAAAATCCAGATATTGAACCAATTCTCCATAGTTCAATTCGCTTTTCATCTATGATATCGCCATAAAACTCTTCAAACATTTGATACGTCGAGTGTTTCTCCTGATGCTCAAAATCAACATATATCCTTAGTCTGTCCTTTAATGTCTCAGAGTTCTTTTTAGTTGGAATTATAAATGATTCCTGGCTTTTGAATAATCTCATTAACTAAAACTCTTCACTATTGAACTCTCAACTTCTATTCCTCCCTCAAAATCTTCTCCATTTTGCGACCTTTTGCCAACTCATCCACCAGCTTATCTAAATAACGTGCTTGTTGTGTTAATGGGTTTTCTATTTCTTCAACACGGTAACCACAAACAACACCTTTGATAAGCTTTGCATTGGGATTTAACGTAGCCAATTTGAAGAATTCTTCAAAAGTTACTTTTTTATCAATCAAATCTTGTTGTTGCTGAATATTAAAGCCAGTAAGCCATTCTATTACCTGCTGTAGTTCATCTATCATTCTGCCTTTCTTCTCCACCTTAGCTACATAAAGAGGATATATCGAGGCAAAGGTCATTTTTGCAATCCTTTCATCTGCGTTATAAGCTTTTTTCATAACAATTCATTTTAGTACTAAGTTAATTCAATATCCAGTTGCCTTCCTTCTTTAAAGGCTTTTTCATCCATGCGTTGACCAATCACCATTCCCAAAGGTAAACCTATTTAGTGCATCGAAAACCTCACTAGTACAGCATATTGCAACTTAATTTTCTCAAATTCAATCTCCGGCTGTTTATCCCTTGGAGCTTCAGCATAATAACCTTGAACTATCATATTTGATAATCCCATTGCCCGTCCTCTTAATTGGGATGAAATACCATAATCCAATTCTTCAATGTAAATTGCCTTTACAATATTTTGTCCAATTGCTTTTGTTAAAGTGCTCGCCTTTTCTTTCGCAGCTTTAACCGCATTCTCCTTTACCTCCAAACGAAATTTCTGAATATCTGAATGAGCTATCCTATCAATTGAAATATTAGATATGCCAATTGATGCTAACTCCTGAATAACCTGACCTGCTGTTTGAGCCTTATCAACCTCTAATTGGTACTCCTTAGTTGTATTGATGGTAGATCCCTTTAACCAATAGTTTTTAAAGTTACTCACCATATCTTTAATCGTTAAGTTTTTAGAAACGTCTATTCCTAATTTTTCTAGCTTAGCCAGCATACGTTGTTCAATCTCATGCAGCTCCTTGCCTTTGAAATCTTTTTCATTGACAATTATTTGTAAATAAACTTGGTTAGGAATGACCTCCATCTCCGCTTTACCTGTGACTTCAATGTAATTTTGATCAATAAAGTTCTTTCCGGCTAATTGCGAAAAGCAGTTAATTGAGACAGTTGCTAATAGAGTTAAAATTATTGGTTTCATCTTTTTATCTATTGAGATTAAATACTTCTTTTGATTTGAGCCGCCACAGCACATTTATTCTATTTACTTTATCAGCTTCGTCATGATATTCTCAAACCGTTTATTACTGATTGGGTGATGACTAATCACCTCTCCGTTATAGATGATACAAAAGGTACCAAAGGCACAAGGTGTTTTTTGAGCAGATTCTGAACTCACTAAGTCAATCAGGTTTGTTGAAAGATTAAACTTCTTTTTTGCTGTATCAATGATCGCATTAACGTTCTTCTCAGTATAGGGACATTGTGCAGAGCGTAAAATGGTCAATCCGTTTTGATAATCATCGAGATTAGCAATTACATCGGGTTTAAAACCGGGATTAGCAGATTTATCATCAAACTTCAAAACTAATAATTCAAAGTCGGGTTTGGTTTTATCAACAATTTCAAATCCCTTTTTTAAGAAGATTTGCTTATCGCACATAAAAGAGCCTTTGCGGGTAACCACCGCCACACCTGCCATATTTTGCTGTCTGGCATCGTTAATGCATTCATCAATCAGCGCCGATGCATATCCTTTACCCTTAAATTCCTTTTTAAAACCCATAAAGATGCAGTGGATAAACATATAAGCATCAACATTAACAGGGCGATGGGCATATTTACCCGGCAGGTATTCGAGCATACCCTGGTAGCCTCCATCCGCTCCCAATAGGGCTTTAATTCGTAACCCTTTAGGATAATACTCTTTAAACCACTCAATTTTATTGCGCAATTCCTTATGCTTGGCTACATCCTTGTATCCACATACGCCATAGTCGGCTATATTTTCCGGTGTTAAGTCAATTATTTGGGTCTCGTTGTTCATAAAGGATTAAGTTAAGAGTTTACTTGAGGTGTTTGTTATATGCTTTAAATTATTGTGTTGTAATATGTATTTTCAAAAATATAATAGACGAATCATTGTCTTACTGTCATTTCTTGTATTTTTCTAAGTTGATTCACTTTATCCTTTACATCCCAAACTTCATTAATTTCAAACGATTTCACAAAATATTTTAAGGTATTATCTTTTTCACCATTCTGATGAATATAGGCGGTAATTTAAAAATGCCAGGCCAATGCGAAAGTACTTCCATACCATACTTCTTATAAAACTTAGTTGCTACTGCATTTTTGCTGGATACTGCCAATGACAAGGTCTTAGAGCCTTTATCAATAGCTATTTTTTCACTGTATTCTATCAACTTCAGCCCTAGTCCCCTTCCCCGCACCTGTTGATCTAAAGCTATGGCTTGCAAATAATAATCTTCTTTCCCGGCTGGCCCAAGAAAACGTGAAAGTATTTTTCCTACAATTGTAAACATCAATCTTCTATGCTTTGCACCATTGGCGAATTGAGAAAGAATATTTTTTTGATGTCCAAGCTTTTCAGAGTAGGTATAACCTGATACCATTCCAACAATAGCGCCTTTATCTTCAATAACAGTGACATTTTCAAATGAATACTCATTGTTCGGTTTAGTATAAGCGTCAGCTATTATCTCATATGTCTTAGTTCCAAGCATTGATTTAAAAAAACCTTCGGCCGCCTCATCAAACAATTTTGCAACAACAAGGCCTTCATCAAAATCTGGTCTTGCCCTCCTGATGACTATGATATCATCCTGAAAAAAATTACTACCGGATGTTTCAGAATATTCCGCCATTGATTTGTTTTAATCATTTATAACTACAATTGACAATGGTGATTCATTTTAGTTTGAAACAGAGCAATATGTAGTTGATTAGATTGACTTGGTTTCAACTCTTACAAATATAACGTTAAATCAATGCTATTATGCACTACAAATACTTTAATTAGGTAAATTAAATAAAAACAATTCCGAAAATCATTCCAGGCTTTTGTGTCACATATTCGCGTCTTAACTTCATAACGATCTTGCCCCTACTCTGCTTCTATCTTTGTTTGGAACAACCTTGCCCTTTGCAGATATTTCTCAATTGCAACACCTAAAACTACTCCCAACGTATAAGCTAATAAATCACTCCATAAAAATCCTCTTCCTAATATTAATGCTCCTAACCGATTATTCCGAATGGCATTAAGCCAGTCTACTTGTTGTATCAGCTGACTAAATTCAACCAGAAAACAAATGGTTAAACTGATAACAGCCAATTTCCTAATACTAATATGAGGAAGAAAGAACGCAACCATCCAATACATCATTAAAGCCCATAAAGCATCGCCTAAACCTAAATTAATAAATTCGGGAAGATGACCGGAGAATCTTCTCGAAGCTAAACCAATTATTATTGTACTTATAATTAAGAGGAAGTAATGAATTCTGTTTCTTTTCATTTTCAATTCAATTGTCTTGAATGATTTTCAATCGGTTCAAGTTAGCAAGAATATTAAAACCACAACTCGGTTTGTTATATTCGATTTCGTATTTGGCTTTGAGAAAAACTATTCAATATATACTTTAAAAGATGCCAACAAGTCGATATTAATAATACCCAAATCACTCAATAAAACTAAACAAAAAATCATATAATCAAACTGATTATTTTCAAATAATATTTACATATCTTTTTGCCTATTAAAAATTAAAAACTATATTCACACTCGATAGCTAATATTATTAACTATCACGAGGGAATAAAAAAAGTGAGATTCGGAATGTATATAAGGGTCTGTAAAAGTTATTTACAGACTACGTTCTTTGATATTCTGAATACCTGATTATTCAAATCCTTTGAAGCGGGATTAAACTTCCTGTTATTGCCTTTTAATTATTAATAATAAGACCTCGCAGCTGTTAGTCAATGTCACACAACTGTAAGTGAATAATTATTTAGAGGAGTTGAAGCCGTACAACAGTAAGTCAACACTACACTGTTGTTAGTGAAGGTTCCATAATAATAAGTTGAAGTTGCACAGTTGTAAGTTATAGTCACATAACTGTTAGTTGAGCTTCCCCAAGAGTAAGTGAAAGTTGCACGAAAGTTAGTGAAAGATCCACAACGGCAAGTGAAAGTTTCACAGCATTAAGTGAAAGCTCCACAGTACTAAGTTGCTTCCAAACAGACATTTTAAACGCTATCGTATAGTATTAACTGATATCTAAGAATGTTTTGCAGGAATACATCATAAAAAGGGCCTTTATGATTAAACAAATACAATAACTATTGTTGATAATAATTGACTACTGAGGATTATTTCTGATATTTTATAATAAATAATCTCATTATTAAAAAACAACTATTGAAAGAGACTGACTATCAGATTACCCATGAACTAAGATAATAATACTATTAACTAAATTTAACAACATGAACAAAACTGACAGAATTTTTAATGTACCGGATGCTGAACTTCAGCAATTCAGTGATACTGTAGCGGAAACTTTGCCACAGGATATTACGGATTTTAAGTTGTTTGATTCAACATTTCCGGATACATATCCAACGGATATAAAAACGGCCTTAGGAGCCGTAAAAGCCATAAAAACCGATATGGTGGTAATTGATGAGATGACTGAGAAAACTCAGGCTGTTGCCAATGCAATGGCAGCTTGCAACACAGCTTTTAAAACAATTAAGTTCTTTGTAACAAAGAGTTTTCCTGATAACGCTGCGGTACACAATCAGTTTGGTTTTAACGACATTGCTAAAGTTCGCCAAAACCAGGCTGGTATGTTGGTGTTTATGAACGACTTTGTGAAGATTGTGAATAGCCATAAGGCTCAATTAACTGCAGAAGGTTGCAGTGAAGCTCTTATTGATAGCTTACCACAATTACTGGATGATTTGCAAACAAGCAAAACAGAACAGGAAATGTTTAAAAAGAAACGTGGACTGATCACCCAGGAACGTATTGAGAAATTAAATGAACTGTATCAGTTACTAACCCCGGTTAGTGATATTGCGCAAATTATTTATGCTGACGATGTAGCACGAATGTCCCGATACATGATACCTCGCCCAAAATCAACTTCCAACAGTGAAGATGATTTGATTGCATAATAGGATTATTTCTGCTTATACCATAGTGTTAGCGTCGGTGCAGTGGTTTCTACCGGCGCTTTTTTTTGCGTGAATACTTAATACTAGGTTGAATAAAGGTACCATTATCGATGTGATAGGTATTTCATCCTTAGCTATATTAAGGCTGTAAATAAGTAAAAGCCTCATTATTCGACAAAAAATTGATTAATACAGCTATTTTATTATTCTTAAGACTTTTACGAGCGTATGACAGACCAATCTCTCTGAAGTTTTTTGGCCCGGCATAAGTTTTTATCTTAAATCCACTCCAACCATCCACCAGGTACTCAGGTAAAAATGTAATACCCATGCCCGACATTAGCAATGTCATAACCTCGTTCTTACTTTGGCAATTGGCCACCGTATTCCATTTTTCTCCTGAATCATTAAGGATGGATAACGTTTGCTGGTGTGCTTCACATGGTGGACAATGTATAAACGGTACTCCACTTAAATCGGCCACTTCAACCACTTCTTTTGCTGCCAGGGGATGTCCGTCGGGAACACATAATACATATTGCTCTTTACCAAAGGGTAAAAACAAATGATCCTCAAACTTCCATTCTCTGATCAAAAGATTTAAGTCACAGTCGCGCCCAATCGGCCTCACATCCCACTCAATCTCCCCCATCAACTTTGAAGCCAATTGAAAAAAATCACTCTTTACCTTTTGAGGCAGGCTATCAGCTATTCCAATAATAATCTTTTGCCTGAAATGCACTTCTTTAAACATCTCAGGTATGGCATTTAATTCACCTATCAGCCTTTTAGCTATCGGATACAAGTAGTGTGCATCTTCCTTTATAACAACTCCTCGTTTATGTCGAATGAATAACTTCTTTCCTACACTTTCTTCCAATTGTTTTAAACCATTTGAGATATTTGGTTGCGACACAAAACACTTTTCGGCTGCTCTCGACAGGTTTTGTTCCTCATATACAGCGACAAAAAAACGAAGCAATCTTACATCCATAACTTTTAATTATAACAATGATTAGAAAATGGTATTTTGTGGCTCCAAAGATACGGCCTATTTTTGCATTGTCTTTAGAATTAATAGTATTGTATCATACTAAAAACAAATACATATCATCATGAAATCTAATAATAAGCTCATAGTTATTACTGGTGCCAGCTCAGGTTTTGGCATGGAACTGGCCAAAGAATTTGCAAAAGATGGCTATCCTCTTCTGTTGCTGGCGCGCAGAGTTGAAAAAATGGAAGCACTTGAGCTGCCAAATACTATCTATAAAAAAGTAGATGTAACAGATAAAGAAGCTTTTGAGTCTGCAGTGCGTGAAGCTGAAACTCAATACGGACCAACTGATTTGCTCATTAACAACGCTGGTGTAATGTTATTGGGTGATATTACTACCCAGGATGCCAAAGAGTGGAAAACCATGTTGGATGTAAACGTAATGGGTGTAATGAATGGTATGCAAATCGTGATGAACGATATGAAGAAACGCCAGGGTGGTACCATTATAAATGTATCATCAATTGCGGGAGTCCAGGCCTTTGGTAATCATGCCGCCTATTGTGCCAGCAAGTTTGGCGTAACCGGCTTAACTCGCACTGTGCGTGGCGAGTTATCACCTTATAACGTACGTGTGCTCTCTATTATGCCTGGCGCAGTCAGCACAGAATTGCTAAGCCACACCACTGATCAGAACATAATTAATGGCTACAATGATTGGAAAGAATCTGTAGGTGCAGTCAACATCACCGCTAATGATGTTGCTCAAACCATTAAATTCTCCTACGAATTGCCACAAGGTGTATCGCTACGCGAAATTATCATCACAGACACAAAGCAGGATGCCTAAAATATAGATCCCTGCCGGTATTCATTCACTGGCAGGGATTTTTTCATTGAATGGTTTCCCGAGTTTTATTTAATAAATCGCATATCGTACTTAATACGCTTGATATTTTCAGCACTTGTCAATGTCTCCAGCAACTTAAATGCTACATCCAGTCCTGTGGCCGGACCCGTTGATGTGATAATATTACCATCAGTTACAACGGCTTGATCAAGAACTATCGCACCACATTCGGCTATTTCTCTCCGCCTGTTACCATCGTTTAAATCCCATGTTGTAGCCTTTCGTCCGTTTAGTACACCTGATCTGGCTATAGGTAATGCGCCAACACACACGGATGCAATGGGTTTACCTTGTTTATTAAAATCTTTAATCAGTTGAAGAAAACGCTCATCGTAGGCATCTTCTAAAAAGCCGGCTGTTTCTGCTCCTCCAGGTATTGCCAGTGCATCAAAATCATCCACCTTAACCTGCTCAAAAGGCAATTCAGGTTTTACAATCAGATTCCAATAACAAGTCAATTCCTGATGCAAACCTGTTGTTATCATATCCACTGGTTCGTATCCAACATCCCGGCTCCAGCCAAACACATCAGTAAATACACTTGCTTCGTATGCTTCAAATCCCTGTGCTAATAATAGAAGTACCTTTTTAATGATGAAATTGAGTTAACCATATAATTAAACAACTTAAAACTTTAATCTCTGATAAATACTGTGTTCTATCTAGGCATTGGCCACAAACTTTAATCCAACGATGGATGCAATAAGCGTTGTAATAAAGAATATACGCCAGAAGGTGACCGGCTCCCGAAAAACTAAAATGCCAACCAACACCGTTCCTACCGCCCCTATCCCTGTCCAAACTGCATAGGCTGTACCAATGGGCAACACCCGGGTAACTTTAATTAGAAGTCCCATACTAATTGCGAGACAAACCAAAAATCCAAAGTACCAGAAGGTTGCTGTAGTTCCGTTTGCTGTTTTGGCTTTTCCCAGGCAAGTAGCAAAGCCTACCTCAAATAATCCTGCGAGAATTAATAATATCCAATTCATACATTCAGCTTAATACCCTAAACTTATAAATTAAACGACAACTTTATACCTTCAGTTAGCATATCTGCACCAATAATTGCCAGTATTAATCCCATTAATTTAGCAATCACAGCAATTAAATTATGCCCCAAGCGCTTGACGATAACATTACTAAGAATAAAGGCTATGTACGTTAATATAATCATCACGGCAAACGTGGCAATAACTATCCCAATATGCAAATAAGATCCATCCGTTACAAAATTCATAGCGGTTACAATTGTTCCGGGGCCAGCCAGTATTGGTATGGCCAAAGGAGAAATTGCGAGGGAATTATCGTCGACATGTTTACCAGTATTATGCACTTTCGACTTTTGGGACATTAACATTTCAAAACCAACATAGAAAATGAGGATTCCACCTGTAATTTTAAAAGCAGGAATGGTAATACCAAATAACTCAAAAATGTACTTTCCGAGTATCACAAAGGATGTTACGATAATAAATGCCGTTATGGTCGATATTTTGGCAATCCGGCGTTTTGTATTTTCATCTACACCTTCAACCAGGCCTAAAAAGACCGGCATATTGGCAATGGGATTCATAATAGCAAAAAATCCAGTAAATACGGTTAGCGTATAGGTTAGCAATTCGTTCACAATCTTATAATTTAAAAAGACAACTTAATACTTATATTAGATTATTCTTTCGAAAGGTAATCAATTAGCATGGTTTAGTTAAAGGAATTTTCCAATCAATTTTATGTTATTATAATCGCATGAATGGGATCTTATTTCGGATGCCTATACATTTATCAACCAAAGTTCATCGTAGCTTAAACTATAAAACAAAAAAGTGCCGATGAATAATCAACGGCACCTCTCATATTATTAAAATCAGGTCTATAAAATAATATTAACTTCCGGGAGGGTATGACTCTGGTACACCAGGATATTTTATATACAAGTAATCTTCATCAAAACCATCCATATAATATGGTACATTTTTCAACTCTTCCGGAACCCAGAAAATCGGAGTTGTAAAATTATCCTGCTCGCTTACCTCAACAAAATTATCTCCATTTGTTGCAGCTACAGCACCAGGGTAAGGATAACGTTCCACATCAGCAGCAATTGTCAATGATTCACTAAACTTAATCAAAGGCAATTTAGGATGTCTGGTTCTTCTTAGTTCACTAAATACCTCAAAATAGTCATGTATATTCAGGTGGACATACTTTTGTCCCATTATAACCTCCATCTTATCTTCCAGATCTGAGGCATTGTTATATTCATCCTTAATAACATTAGCATATTGTAGCTTAACACTTTCGTCAGGAGCTGTAGGCTTCAAAAAGTGCCTGTTGGTATCATTAATCTTATCCCAATTTGAATAGCTACTGACTGTATACCAATAATCAATAGAATGCAGCACTGCATCTGATACATGATCTGCAGCAGATTTAGATGTGCTTCCCAATTCCTTCAGATTCACCTCTGCCAGTAACAAATCTACTTCGGCTAATGTAAATGCCCTCCAAGGTTCAACATTTCGCACCATGGTTGCCGGATTCCAGACCGAATAAGCATTGTATTTCATATAATTATCAAGGTCTTCGAAATAATTATAATAATAATAGGCTCCTCCAAAATCATATTTCTCCGCATTATCATCGCGTACCGCATCATATATAGCCTGACCTACACCAAAATCAAATGAGGTTGGTATATACATGGTATCCCGGTTTGGCAGGTAAAATACAGGCATTCGGGGATCGTCGCTGCCGGGAGTATACTTATGGTCCTTGTCTTTATCCATTTTATACATGATGGAAGGTGCAATAAAGCCGGCATAATCTCTTTCTCTCAATCCTCGCTTCCAGTGATCACCAGATTTTGATACCCACAGATTACCCGGAATCAAAAGGTCTGTATCCGGTAAATTATCGCCTTGCAGAATTTCTGAAATTACTTGCTTGGCATATTCCTTCTCAACTCCTGATATTCTTACAGCTAGACGCAAACGGATTGCATTAGCCAGTTGCTCCCATTTCTTTGTATCTCCTTCGAATATTATATCCTGACGATTAAAAACGCTTTTACCGTCAGCAGACATATTAGCGTATTGCTGAGGTATGCTTTTAGCGTACTCACCAATCTTGTCAATTATATCCTTGTAGATTTCTTTTGGATCGTCAAATTTTGGAAAGAAAACTCCGTCAACACCCATCAAACCTTCTGAATATGGGACACTGTTAAACATATCAACGGCTTTAGAAGCTCTGTAAGCTCTTCCCAGATTTGATAAAGTGAGGTATAGTTCATTATCAGCCCTGTCACCTTCAGACATTTCATTAATAATTCCTTCCATAATAGGAATCTCTTTGAAGTCCCTGTTATGTCCGTAATAATAAGCATCCAATGTCATGGTTGTATAAAACAAGGGAACATCGTTTGCATCGGCAAAATATCCATACGCATCTCTTAAATGCCTCATGATAAGATGCGTATGTCCTATCACTCCTCCAGTACTACCGGCATGCCACCAAAATTCACCATAATCATTTTTGAATGTTCGTGTTCTCGACATCATTGCGGCAAACATTCCTGCTGGTATATTATCAGTTGGTGTATATACCTCCGGATTGATAAAATCCTCTTCCAATTCGTCCTGACAAGCAGGTAAGAATACAGTGCTTATAATAAGTAGTTGTATAATAATCTTTTTCATTGTTTCATTTTTTTTGGTTAAAACCCTACTGAAACTCTCATACCCAATGTACGTGCAGACGGAATCGCAGAAGCCTCAAAATAAGAGTTTGTACCCATGTATGCTTCTGCATCCAGGTTTGGCACAGTCTTGTAGACATACCCAATATTTCTTGCAAAGAAATTTAAGGTCACGTTACTTAGTTTTGCTTTCTGAGTTAAGCTATTGGGTAAAGTATATGAAAGTGAAATCTCTCTTATTTTTATATAGTCATTCTTATACTTTAAGTCAACAGCATTGATGGCTTCACCAGCCCAACTAACAAATCCACCATAATAGGATGCTACAGATGCAATCTTAGTATTTTCTGAATATGTACCATCTCCATTATCAACAACTCCCGGAAGAATAATACCATCATGATAAACTCTTTCTCCATTTGGCCCTTCAGGTTTACTATGTTCCCACGCAACATTATTACCATCAGCATCAACATAGTAAGCTAAACCGCCATGAGCTTCATCCCTGTTTTCCAACGATTGAACTGACGTACCATTGTAATACAGCCATTGGTTAGTTTCTGAATACATGGAAGCCCCAAAGCTATAATCGAAATGCATATTTAATCGCAAGCCTTTATAAGCGAAATTTGTATTAAAACCTCCAATGAAATTAGGATTCACATTACCAATTAATTTGTGCTCCTTTTCGTCTAAAGCATAAGATGAGCCATCGGCACCAACAATTCTATTCCCATCGGGATCCATCTTAATACCAGTACCATAAATATTACCAATACGTTCGCCTTCAATAGCTTTTACGAACACTTTACCTCGCATGGAATTAACATTCTTTTCTGTTATACCATCATATAACTTCTTAACTTCAGAATATTGATTTGCTGTGGTTAGCATTACATCCCATCTAAAGTTACGAGTCAAAAGAGGTGTACCGGTAAGTTGCAATTCGTAACCCCAGTTTTTAACATTTCCTGCATTGATCTTAATCTCATTCGCACCTGATGATGGAGTTAATGGAACGGACATAATCTGGTCATACACATTATTAGTATAATAGGAGAAGTCTACTCCTAATCGGTTACCTTTAAAGAAATTAAGCTCTGTACCAATTTCAAACTCTCGCTTTCTTTCAGGTTTTAAATCACCCGCGAATAGAGAACTTGGAACAGCCACACTTTGTGCATCAGTTCCTTCAATAACTCCCGAACTTAAACTATTGTATGCATAATATCTCGACGGAGCATCTCGTCCTACATCTGCCCATGAAGCCCGGAATTTACCAAACTGTAAGGATGGAAGAATAGGTTTTAACAATTTTGTAGCTTCATAAGTAAAGGCTATACCTGGATAAAAGTAAGAATTGTTATCTGGTGGTAATGTTGATGACCAGTCATTTCTTGCATTCAGTTCAATTGTATAAACATCGTCCCAAGTTAAGGCTACAACACCAAAAACACTATACAGTGAATTTTCTCCAAAAGAATTTCCACGCACTTTACCCATATTATTTGAACCTGGCCAACCAGCTGGGTTCTGATTGTTTAAGTGGTACCAATTAGGGTAATTAAATCCGGTACTTGACCCTACATTTGCAGTCGATACATTAACTGAGTTTTCTGAAACCTTTTTATACGAAGTACCTAACATTGAGAATATATTCAGGCGATTGTTTATCATTGGCTTGGTAAAATTGATAAAACCCTTATATTCTTCAACTTGAGTATTCCTTCGTCTAAATCCATAATAGCCTCCAACCATCTCAGGATATACTTTAGTAACTGCATTTTTTGTGGTAAAATCAGTATCTGTATAATCCAAACTAGCTTGTCCTACAACATTTAACCAGTCATTAAATCGATATGTCGGACGAATTGTTGTTATTAAGTGAAGCTTATCATCCGTAGCGCTGTTATTTCGCCTGTCCCAAACATAATTCTGATAATCCTTCAAAGAATAATATCCTGTTGGATATCCTACTTCATCGAAATCCTTTTTATATCCAAAGTTCGGATCAGTAGGATCTGTATATAAATAATCACCAGATTCGATAAACTCCTGGAAGGGAGCACCACGGGAAACACCATCAGTAAAAAAGCCTAATGTTTTTTGTGGCCTGTTATGCCCTTTAACTTTGTAAATATTAGTGGTTGTCTCAATACTTAGTTTATCTGTAAAATTAAATCTACCTGAAAAACTAATAATATTTTTCTTCATAGTATTGCCTTCCATAATTCCGTTGTAGTCAGAATTTGTAAATGAAAAGCGAACATTTCCATAGTCACCACTTCCACTAACGGCAGCATTTATTTGTTGACTGCTTCCATCACTAAACAGGAAATCGTAATTATCAGGACGCGCTACATATGGACGTGCCACATTGTCCCACCATATTCTTTTCTGCGTCGCATCAAAAGCAGGACCATAGTTTCTTGAATTAAAGTTTGCACGTGGGTACTGTTCTCCATCCTCAATATCCTTCACATCGTATATACTGTTACCACTTCCATATATATTCTGGAATTCAATATAGGTTAATGGTTGTTCGATTGTGGTTTGATAAGAAACATCAGCCTGAAATGCCTTCTTAGCTCCGCGACCGCTTTTTGTCGTGATTAAGACAACTCCGTTTGCTCCTTCACTACCGTACAGTACAGAAGCTTTTGCACCTTTAAGAATCTCAATGGACTCAATATCATCCGAGTTAATATCGTTAATACCACTACCGTAATCAGTTGGATTAGCCCAAGGATTATTAGGATCAGATAAACCTGTATTTTCGTCAAAAATTGGCACTCCATCAATAACGAAAAGAGGTCTTGTGTTAGCATCAGCCTGTAAACCAGCAGCACCACGAATGTTAATATTTATACCTCCGGTTGGACCGGTAGCAGATTGTCTGATTACAACGCCAGCTGCCTTACCATATAATGATTGAAGTGGATTGACAGGAGTACCTGCATCAACCAACTGTTTACCTTCGATCTTACTAATAGCGTAACCTAATGATTTTCTGTCTCGCCTAACTCCAAATGCAGTAACAACAACTTCGTCTAATCCAGTAGATTGTTCCATTAATGTTACATTAATTTCTCGTGTTCCACCAACTGTAATTTCCTGGTTATCAAATCCTATAAAAGAGAAAACAAGAATATCTTCCGGCGAGTCTACCTTGATAGTATACATACCATCAATGCCAGTAATAACACCATTCTGTGGGTTTGACTTTTCAAACACGTTAACTCCAGGAATAGGATCCCCATTTTTATCTGTTACAGAACCTTTAATTGTGAGTTGAGATTGGATAGAACCCTTATTTCCAACTGACTCTGCTGCTAAAATAATGACATGATTGTCAATTAATTTATAGGTTAATCCTGTATGATCCAGCATTTCTGACAACACGTCATTCAGGCTTTGGTTAGATGCATTAACTGATACATGACCAATTTTATTTAGCTGCTCATCCTGATAGAAGAATTTTAAACCCGCCTGTTTCTCAAGCTGCTTAAATACTTCCTGGGCAGTAACATCTTGCATTTTCAGTGTCAATTTTTCTTTTTGTCCATACGTGTTGGCTGACAACTGCAAGAATCCAATTAATAATAGTAAAACTGATAGTTTCATAACTCGCATCAAACGTTTAATTCCATGGGTTTCCCACCTCATGAAAAACTGATTTTTTTTCATAACTTTGTAACGCTTTAATATTAATTATTTAGGCTATAGCTGTTGTTGGTAGCAACAGCTTTAAGTAAGCGGGAAATCTGACCATTTCCCGTTTTTTATTCTGATTTATCCTCTCTACATATTTATTCTATTTTTTCAAGTTTGACATTTTCGTTAGCTATCTCGTACCTAAAAGGCAAGGTCATTCTCATTATATCAAGTACCTGGTTAAGTGTTAGATCATCAAAGGTTCCTGTGTAATGAATATCTGTAAACTGATCTTTATCGTATGTAAAATTCACGTCATAATATTTTCCGAGGCGACCGGTAAGTTCCAGAAAGCTCACACTTTCAAATACCAGAATACCATCTTTCCACTCCTTGACCACGTTTACATCAACTGTCACAACCTCAGTCATTCCATTCTTTCTATTTAATATATACTGTTCTCCAGGTTGCAGTACTCTTGAACTATTTGATTCTGATTCTACTACCTCAACTTTCCCTTCTGTTAATGTCGTATAGAGAATTCCTTCATCTTTGTAGTTGCGAACATTAAATTTTGTACCCAAAACTTTCACATAAGCGCCATCTGCATCTACAATAAATGGGTTACTATCATCATGTTCCACCTCAAAATACACTTCCCCATCGCAAGTCACCAATCGGTTCTTGGACCATTCTGATAAATTATAACTTAATGTTGTATTTGAACCTAACCATACGTGCGTACCATCAGGTAAAACAGCTTCGCTTTTTTGACCTTTATTTGTTTTAACAATAACTTCCCCCTGATATAAGTCGCTTTTCATCATCCAGCCTATAACAGTACCAATTGATATAAAAAAAACGATGGCAGCGGCTATCCTCCAGTAATTTGTTTTATCTGGTTTTGAATTGATAATCACATTCTGATGCATTCGGTAACGCAGCCGCTCAATAAATGTGACAGGTGGTATTTTTTTACTACTCGATGAATGGGAATTCCATAAAGATTCCAAAAGGAGTTTATCCTGTTCATTTTCCGGGTTCTCCTGAATCCATTCTTCAATTGCTTTCTTATCGCCCTTGGTTGCTTCCTTATTTAAGTATCGCCCAATTTGTTCTGTCAACTTCATATTTTGTATCCTCTTTCAATAACAGGACACAATAAATGTGGAAAGTGCCTAAAGAAAAAATAGATTTTTTTGATCTTTTATTACAGAAACAATATAAACATCTGTACTTCAGTTCTATTTGAACCTTTTTTAACATCAATATTCAGGGCCTTGGCAATTCGTTCAACTGCAATTGCCATTTGAGCATCAATTGTTTTAACAGATATATTCAAAATCTCCGCAGCCTCTTTTCTACTGATACCTTCTTCCCTAAGAAGTTTAAACACCATTTTACATTTAGGAGGCAAAGCATCTATGGCAGAATTAACCTGAGATAATGCTTCTTTACTAATAATACTTCGTTCCGGATTTTGAGTAAATGGAATCAATTCGATGTGTTTATCCTCTAATAGTTTCAACACATCACTTTTCTTTTTTCTTAAATAATTAAGAGCTTGATTACGAACAAGAACATAGGAGTAGGTATCCAAATTACGTACGGAAGTCAATTTGTCACGCTGTTGCCAAAGTTTCAGAAAAGCATCCATAACTAATTCTTCAGCAACTTCGTTCTGTTCAATAAATGAACAGGTAAAACTCATCAACCGACCATAGTAACAAGACACTAAGTCTTCAAAAGCATGCTCATCAGACTCACTTATTCTTTCTAATAAATGATTTAATCTCTCCCGGTTCATTCTGTTATTTGATGCTCAAATATAGTCCATTTTTTCAGCACCATCCAACAAAATGTTTATTCCCAATAAAAGTGTCTACCCATTTTAATGATTTAACCACTCTTTAAAAGCCCCGGCTTTGGCACGACTGATCATGACTTTATCATTTAAACCATTTACCAGCTTCACAACCAGTTTTCCACTAAAATAGCTTTCAAATTTCTCAATACTGTCAACATTGACAATGGTTTGCCGGTTGCTCCTGAAAAACATTTCGGGATCTAATTCTTCTTCCAGCTTATCGAGTGATTGACTTAAAATATGTTGCCGCCCGTCATAGGACACCGCAAAAGTAACACGTGCATCGAAATAAAAATAAGCAATTTCTTCAACCCTAAGTTTGAAAAATGATTCCCGCTTAGATATCAAGAAACGTTTACGATAGCCACCCTGGTTTTTAGCAATCGAAAGAGCTAATTGTTGATAGTCAATTTTATCAGTAATCGATTTTTGCTTTTCTTCCTCGTTTACCTTATTTATAAAATCAATTGCATGCTCGAATTTGTTTATTGCTCTTTCAAGTTCTTCTTGCTTAATAGGTTTCAAAAGGTAATCTATACTGTTTAAGTTGAATGCTTTTAATGCAAATTCATTATAAGCTGTTGTAAAAATAATACCGCTATCTTCAACTTTTACCTGGTCGAAAATGGAGAAACAATTACCATCGGCCAATTCAATATCAAGAAAGATAATGTGAGGATGTTCGTTATTTTTCAAGTATTCAACTGTCTCTTCAACACTTTGCAGCATGGTTTGAATGTTCCAATCTGGTCGATAATCCGCAACCATATCACGCAACATTTCACCGCTGTGTACTTCGTCTTCTACGATTATAACATTTACTTCCTTCATACTTCTGATCTTTACTGTTCAATCAACGGTAACTCAACCCTGAACTCATCCTCACTTTTAAAAATCACCACTTCCTTGTCAGTTAATAATTTATATCGTTCACGCAGGTTACTTAAACCTGTATTTGTTGAATAGGTCGTTGATTTTGAATTAATATTATTACTCACCACCACTTTACCATTTTTAGTATACATTTTCATTTTTAGTGGCGATGATTTTGTTGCTACATTATGCTTAACTGCATTTTCGAGTAGCACCTGCATACTTAAAGGTGGTAAATGCCAATCGAAATATTGCTCTTCAAACTGATGTTCAACAATCAGGCCTTCACGAAGTCGTTCCTGATGGAGTGCCCCATAAGCTTTCAAGAAGGTTAATTCATCGATCAGTTTGATGGAAGTATGCTTATTACTCTGTAATACATACCGATACACATCAGAAAAATTGATAGCAAAGCGTATTGCTGAATCTTTATCCTGCCGAATGATGGCGATAAGGGTACTTAAGTTATTAAATAAAAAGTGTGGATTAACCTGATCCTGTAATGCACGGTAGTCCTGCTTCAATTTATCTTGTCTCAATCGCTCCACCTCAATCATTACAACACTCAGGCTTTGATGGTAATTATAGGCAAAAAGAATAACAACATAGATGGTTACAAACAACATTGTAATAACTATAGCTACGTTATAAGCCATATCCGTTAATGGTTTTTCATCTTCAAGCCATGGTTTAAAAAGGTGCGCCATTATTGTTACCAGGTAAAACCAAATGATAGAAAAGCATAACAAAAAGATAATTCGTCCTTTTGTATGTGTATGCCAAGGATGTTTACAAGCAATTATTTTATTAAAGGCAAATATTCCTTCACTAATAAAAACGAAAAGCCACACCGAAAATAAAAACCCTTTCCAATCAAACGGTTCTTCTGCAAATAGTGTGGTGGACAGGATAAAATAGAAAACAGACCCCATCAATGTTTCAAAAAGTAAACGCGTCTTATAATTCACAAATAAGATGGGTTTTCCTTTTAGAAACTTATCATTATAGCACGCATCAAACTTCTTCATATCAATCTTAATTATTCCCCATTTAATACGCGATAAAGGTAGTGACTCATCTTAACTTTTTAAAATAAGCACACTACCTATAGAAACACTATTTATTGGTTAAGGGGATATCTGCATTTAATTGACCAATGCCTTTATAATAGGCAGTCTTTGCAATTTCATATCCAGCAAGAGCATTAAATAACTCGGCATTAGCACTTTGCCATGCTGCCTGTGCATTAAGCACATCTGTTGTGGTATTAAGTCCTGCTTCAAAACTGGCTGTCACTTCCGCCAGAGACTCAACTGCTTCATCTTTACTTTTCTTTGCCAACAAGATAGTCTCATAAGCTTCATTCACCTGAATCATATATTGTTGAACCTCCAGCTGGACAAATTCTTTTGTTTCATCAAGCTGCAAACGAGCTTGTTCAACTCTCAAACGAGCAGCATCTTTCTTATGCTTTTTTTCGCGCCAATGTACAAGCGGAATTGATAATTGAGCAGATGCCTGTGTCATAGTCTGACCATCAATTAAATCAGGCACCTCCATATAACTGTAACTTACCTGTGCTCCTAATTGAGGACGATAAGCACTCATTGTACTTTTCTTTTGAAGCTCTGAAATATTAACCTGACCATCTAACATCTTTAATTCATTTCTATTGAACAAAGCTTGCTCAACACTATTACTCATCACAAGCAGATCTGGATTAGCATATAAAGAGTCAGAAACATCAATGTCGGTATTTAAATCCAGGCCAACAATCTGGCAAAGATTCATCTTCATTATTTTATATGCATTTTCAGCTTTCATCAGGTTTAGCTGCGCCTCATTTTTCTGAACCGTAACAATCAGTTGCTCACTTTTGGGTGTTAAGCCCAACTCGTACATGTATTTCATCTGTTGTTCAAGGGAGTCCAACATTTCGAAGTACTTATAAGCTACCTTCAGTTGTTCTTTAAAAGCTACGATCTGCCAATAAGCATTATCTGTATTATAAACCACCTCATCACTTTGTAACTGGTAGGCCTGCCCGGCAATTTCCACTCCCGTGTCAGCCATTTTATTAGCATAACGAATTTGTCCTCCTGCATAAATTGGCATTTGCATAGCTACCTGGCCATTGTAATATTTCAATTTTTCAGTGTTAAGAGACATCCCCTGGATGCCTACTACATCACCAGTCTGATTGCCATTACCATCCACCACAGGTATCTCCATTGGCGGAATAGCTATATTATCCATACTGGGCATATACATAGCAGTTGCTGTTCCATCAATATTGGGTAAGTATGCAGTACGTGCTTCTTTTTGTTGGGCCTCTGCTTCGTGATATTTTAATTTAGCCGACTTTAGTGATTTATTATAATCCAAAGCCATTTGGCGACTTTCTTTTAACGATATCTGCTGTTGAGCTACCGCCTCAAGACCAATAATTAAGCTGAATATGATTAGTAAATGTTTCATTTTATCCGTTTAAACTTTTAGAATATCTTTTGTTCTTAAGCTCTACAATGAAGGAGCCTATCCAATGCCGTTACATCGGAACGGCTCCTTCTCCTAACCTATACATGAAAAAAATTATTCTTTTGATTCAGCTTTACAATGTAAAGCCTTTGTATCTACACGATATATAACTGCATATAAAACCGGAATGACTATTAATGTTATAACTGATCCAACCAGTAATCCAAACATGATAGCAATGGCCATGGTATTAAACATAGGATCAAAGGCCAATGGCAACATTCCTAAAATTGTGGTTAATGACGCCATCATCACCGGACGAACCCTTGATAAGGTTGAGTCAATGATGGCATTTAGTTTATCTTTGCCATCTCCAATTTGCAAGTTAATTTCATCAAGTAAAACAACTGCATTCTTGATCATCATCCCCATCAACCCGAGCGTTCCAATGATTGAGAAAAAGGTAAAATAAGTTCCTGTCAGTAAGAATCCGAGGATAACTCCAATAAATGCCAATGGCATGATGGAGAAGATAATTACAGGCTGACGGAAATTATTAAACAAACCAATCACAATAATAATCATTAGTAAGGCAGCAAGTGGTAAATTTTCGGCTAAGCCTTCATTTGCTTCGTTACTACTCTTATGATCACCCAACCACTCTAAAGAATATCCTTCTGGAAGCGGAATAGCTTCAATTTTATCACTTAACAAACTAAATAGCTCAGGGGGTGCAACTCCCATTACCGGATCACATTGTGCCCTGATAGCACGTTGATTATCGTAACGTCTGATCACACTACTCTCCCAACGTACATCAATTGAATCAACCAATTGGCTCAATGCTACACTCTGCGGTAAACCTGACCACACCGGCACAGATTCCAGCTGATTAACATCTTTCTCTATGGTTTTAGCCAGCTTCAGCATCACTGGCAATTGGTAGTCTCCGTCATAAAAGATACCCACAGGCATTCCACTGGATGCAATGGCTAATGCATTTGCAACATCAGCGCGGTTAACCATCAATTCACGTGCCCGATCTTGTGAGTAGACAGGTGCCAATACTTTAACCGGATTTTTCCAATTATGTGTAACAAAGGCAGCTTTAGGTTCCTGACGCATTATTTCGTTGGCCTGTTCAGCTAACTGACGAAGTACCTTTTCGTCCGGCCCTGTAAATTTAGCTTCCATTTTAAAGTCTCCACCAATAGCAATATAGGTTCTTACTCTTGCAAATGCTTCAGGATAATTTTGAATCACATAATCCTGCAACTCAGCAATTGTGGTATTTATTTGCTCTTTATCTTTGATGGTTATAATCAGCTCCCCATAACTCAGGCTTAATCCATTCATCGGACGCATAAGAGTGTAACGGGCTGGTGTACTTCCTAAACCTGTAACAATTGAACTTATATTATCCCATGGTGCAATGGCTTTCTGAATTTCATCTAAATCTTTCTCAACCTGACTAATATCTTTCCCTTCAGGTAAGCGGTATTCTAAGATGAACTGATCGTATTCTGCACCCGGAAAGAAGTTCTGCTTCACAAAACCAAAAGACCAGAATGACAATACCAATACCACACCTGTTGCAATAACAAACAGAGACTTATGCCATAGAGCAAATTTGATGAACTTACCAAAAACCTGGTAGAATTTCCCTCCATATGGATCGTGCTCCTCTCCTTCTGCTCCTTTCTGCTTTCTCTTTTTGTAAAAATATTGTGCATGAAACGGCGTTTGAATCATAGCAAGAATCCAGCTAACAAATAGAGAAATAGCCAAAACATAAAACAACGGACGTAAAAACTCTCCTGCACCAGTACTGTTAAAAGCCAACGGCATAAATGCCAGTATAGCCACAAGTGTCGCGCCAAGTAAAGGTATTGCTGATTTTTTAGCTGTATTGATAAATGCCTTACTTCGACTCATGCCCTTATCCAAATCAATTAGAATACCGTCTGCAACTACAATGGCATTATCAACCAACATTCCCATTGCAATAATAATTGCTGCCAGCGAAACACGGTGTAGTTCAATGTCAAAGCCAGCCATGATGATAAACGTAGCCAGAATTGTAAATACCAAACCACTGGCTATTAAAAGACCGGCTCGCATACCCATTGCCAACAACAACACAACAATTACAATAATTACTGATTCAATGAGATTAACCATAAAATCGTCAATGGACTCTTCAACATTATTGTGTTGGTAGAATATCTTATGGCATTCGATACCAATTGGTAAACTGGCTTGTAACTCAGCCAAACGTTTTTCAACTGCTTCACCAAGTACAATCACATTTCCACCTTTTTCCATCGAAATGGCCAAACTGATTGCTTCTTGTCCGTTATATTTTAGTTTTTGAATTGCCGGTGTGTAAAATTCCCGCTCAACTGTAGCAATTTGTCCCAAACGATAACGTCCTCCGTTAGGTAATTTTACCTCAAAATTGCGAATCTCATCAAGGTTTTGGAATTTATTCCCAATATTGATTCTAATTCGTTCACTACCTGCCACAAAAGTACCAGGATCGACTATAGAACCTTGATCGTTAAAAGCTTGAAAAATCATCATTGGGTTAATACCCAAAGAAGCAAAGTATTCATTGTCAAAGCTGACATTAACAACTTCTGTTCGTTTACCAAATTCTTCAATGCGTTTCACACCATCAACCAACATCAGCTCCCGCTTAACCTGGTCGACATAACTCTGAAACTCATAATAATCGTAGCCATCGTTTGATATAGCCAGAAATATACCCGACACATCACCAAAATCATCATTAATGACAGGTTCTCCTGCATTGGCTGGTAAACTACCTTTAACATCGTTGATCTTTCTGCGCAGATGATCCCACAACTGTGGCATATCTTCCGTTTTAACACCTGTTTTAATATTGATTGTTATTTCGGAAAGACCAGCTATAGATCTGGATTCCAGAAAGTCAATGTTCTCAAGGCGTTGAATAGCTTTCTCCAGTACGTCTGTTACCTCTTGCTCAACTTCTTCGGCTGAGGCTCCCGGGTATTGTGTTATAACAACCGCTGCTTTGACCGGAATTTCCGGATCTTCGAGCTTACCCATTGAGTCAAAGGAGAACAATCCTCCTAAAATAAGGGCAATAAAAATGAAGCTCAAAAAGGCTTTTTGAGATAATATTTTTTCTAACATTGGGTATTGATCTTATTAAATGTTTTTATTCTCCAGTACCTTTACTTTCTGAGACTCCGTTAAACTATACACTCCGGCAGTAACAATCATCTCCTGACCAGTTAGTCCTGAATGAATCGATACCAATCCATTATTCTCAATTTTTCTGACTTCAACCGCCTGGCTCTTAACCGATGATGTAGCTGAATTATAAACCCAAACAAAGGCTTTATCCTCCTTGTAGTAAACTGATTCAACCGGTACCATAACTGCATGTTGGTTTTTATCTTCAACTTTTATTCTCACCTTGGCAGACATGCCCGGCTTTAGTTCATGTAAATCCGGATTTGAAACCATTAACCGAACATCAAACATATCATTACCATTCGATTTTTCATTTACCGACAACACCTTGGCAGATATATTGTAAGCATTAGCATTTGCTACATCAATGGTTATTTCAGAGAACTTTTTCGCTTTATTAACCTTACTTTCAGGCAGACTAAAGGTGACTTCAAGATAACTAACGTCTAATAATGAAAAGATGGGTTGACCTGGTGCCACATTCTCAAAATTCTGAATCTTCTTGCGATAAACAAATCCATCGAGTGGTGCTTTTAGCTCAGTATCATTTAAAGCATTCTGAGCAGCTTCGTATGCACTTTTAGCTGAGAGGTAACCAGCTTCCAGCCTTTCGAGCGTATTAACCGGTAGTTTGTTTTTCTGATACAGTTCTTTGTATCGTGCATATTCACCTTCAACCTGTTTAAATTGTGCCTTAGCCGATTGCAACTGAATTTTATAATCCCGCGGGTCAATGCGTGCTATCACTTGATCTTTTTTGACTTTATCACCCTCATCGACCAATACATTATACACCTGACCTGCAACTTTAAAAGCTACATTTACCTCATTCTTTTCTTTCAATTGTCCGTGAAAGATAAGTTCCTCTGCACTTGATGATTGATCAATCTGTTTCACTTTCACATAGCGATGATTTTCAATCTTCTTCTCAGCTTCTGAACTGCAGCCGATTATACTAAATCCAACGATTAGCCCCGCCAGCAAAACGCGTAATACTTGTTTTGTCATGATTAAATTCAATTAGTAATCTTTAGTTTGATGAATTCGTTTATTTCAATGCCAAAAGTACGGGATATCCAAGGGCAAATATTTGCAATATGCACGAAGCTGCAATAATATAACATTAAGCAGTAACACCTTTGCACGAAACAAAGGGTCTTTAAGCAAAAAAGGCCTTAACTCACTCGAATTAAGACCTTTTTTCTAATATTATCTATGCTTATTTGGCAAATCGCATACGGTAACGAGGTGCTACTTTGCCCTCTGCAATCTTGTTTAATTTGCCCTTAATTAATCGTTTGGCAATGCCGGATAAATGATCCACATATAAAATACCTTCTGTGTGATCATACTCGTGTTGAATTACACGGGCATTATATCCTGAGAATGTTTTGGTATGCTTATTAAAATCCCGATCGTAATACTCAATCTCAATGGCCCATGGTCGTTCCACTTCACCACTTAGGTCGGGCAAACTAAGGCACCCTTCATTTTCCGACCAAACTTCATCTGATTCACCAACAATCTGGGCATTAATAAATACTTCTTTAACAGGTTCCTCATCTTCAAATAAATCTTCACGATCCTCTTCATTCATACCTTCATGAACCTGAATAGTATCAACCGTAAACAAGCGAATGGATTTATTAACCTGTGGAGCAGCCAAGCCAACACCACCTGCTTCATACATGGTTTCCCACATATTATCAATCAAAGTTTGAAGCCCTTCGTAGTCTTTTGTTATTTCATCACAAACTTTTCTTAGCACTTTGGTGCCATATGCAGTAATCGCTAATGCCATTTAACTTGTTTTTGGTTTTTCGGTGCAAAAATAGTCTTTTTAGCATAAACCAAAATGTTGACGAAAAGTTTATTCCAAATATTTGAGATTAAGACCTATGAATCATCCTCTTCTTTCTCGTCTATGTTAACCGCCTTTCTTATAGTGAACCAGAATTGAGCTCCTTCCCCTTTTTTGCTGTTAACACCAATCTGTCCGCCGTTTTTTTCAGTGAACTCTTTACTTATAATCAAGCCAAGTCCTGTGCCTTTCTCTCCATCAGTACCATCTTTCTTTAACTTCTTATCAATACAAAACAAATGATCTTGTTCTTCTGGGTCAATACCAACGCCGGTATCTGTAATACTTACTTTCCAGAAATCTTCAATGCTCTCAATTCTATAGGTGATTGTACCACCTGATGCTGTAAATTTAACGGCATTACCACTTAGGTTGCGAATGATTGTATTTACAGTGTTTCGATCTCCCCTGGCAATTATTCCTTCTGTAGTATTATTAATTAAAGACAATTGTTTCTTATCAGCAGCAGTTCTGTATAGGTTGACATTTTCTGTTATTAAAACTGATAAATCGAAGTTTTCATCATTAAAACATATTTTTCCCCTCTGTGATCTGGACCAGGTCAACAGGTTTTCAAGTAAATTAAAAATGTGTTTAACCGAACTGTTAATTCGTCTGACACCATGACGCTTGTCTTCTTCATCAGTCCATTCATAATTTTCATCCAACATATTACTAATGGACATAAGACTGGTGAATGGATTTTTTAAATCATGGGATATAATTGAGAAGAATTTATCTTTGGTAACGTTCATCTGTCGAAGATTTTCCTCCGATTGTTGCAGCCGCTTGTTAGCTTCTGATATCTTCTCATTTTGCAGCTGCAGCAACTTGTTCATCTTGGCTTTTAATAGTAATCGATAAATAAAGATGATAAATGCAATTACCATTATAATCTCCAACAAAATAAACCATGAGGTTTGCCAAAATGGCGGACGAATGGTGATATCCAGGGTAGTTACTTCATCACCCCATATGCCATCACTATTTGATGCTACTATCTTAAACTGGTAATCTCCGGGTTTAATATCTGCAAATGATACGTAGTTACGATAACCCGCTTTAGTCCATTGTTTATCAGCAGGTGACAACTGAAATGCATACTGAGTCTTTGATGGGAAAAGATAATTAAGTCCCGAATATTCAATAGCAAAAAAGCGCTGGGAATAATCCAAAATAATTCGGTCGGTATAACTGATATTAGCAGCTAGTGCATACTGATCATCCATTTCTGTTAACTCTTCATCCTGCTGCACAACTGCCGAAGTTTGCACTTCCTTACCCAATACCTCAAATCGAGTAATGGCGGGCTTACTGACATAGTCATTAGATGTTACAACATTAGGGTTAAGAATATTCAAGCCATATACCCCTCCAAAATACAATCGTCCGGACTGTCCTTTGTGAAATGCCCCTCCGTTAAACTCATTACTTTGCAGGCCATCGCTTACATCATAATTCTTACATTTCATATTTTCAGGATTGATGCATGCGATACCATGGTTGGTACTTAACCACAAATAACCTGATTGATCAGGCAGTATGCTGTATATAACTTCATTAGGCAAACCATCTTTCATCCCGAAGATTTTCACCTGTCCGCTTTCAGGATCTAAAACATTTAAACCCTCGTTGGTCCCTATCCATATATTACCCTTTTCATCTTCATGTAAACTAAAAACAATGTTGTTGCTCAACCTTTTGCCTTCTTCCAAATCAGTTGTAAAATGAATAAACTCATCTGTTTCCGGGTTCAATCGATTCAAGCCTCCGCCATATGTTCCGACCCATAACATTCCATCTTTATCTTCTATAATACTGGCATAAACGAAGTTATTAGAGATTGAATTGGGATTATTACTGTCGTGCATATATCGTTTGAAGCCACCTGTTTGTCTGTTAAATAAATTCAATCCGCTTCGCGTACCAACCCATAAACGTTTTTTGCTATCCTCAAACACAACCCGCACTGAGTTATTACTGATGGTAGTCGGGTTGTTCTTTTGATGAAGAAAACGAGAAAAGCTTCTGTCCTCTGGATTAAACCGGTTCAATCCTTCTCCATCCGTTCCTGCCCAAATGGTTCCTTCACTGTCCTGATAAACCTCACGAACCGAATTGTGGGATAAGGAGTTCTTGTTATTCTTTTGGTTTGAGAAATGCGTGTAAAAATCAAATCTGGGACAATAATGACAGAGTCCCTTATCATTAGTACCTATCCACAGACAACTATCTGCTGTTTCCAGCATAGTCCAAATAAAATTACTTGGCAGACTATTAGGGTTGAGTGGATTATGCTTTATCAGATCGAACTTATTTGCTCCAGCGTTGTATATATTTATCCCGGCTCCATAGGTACCTAACCAAACATTTCCACTTTCTAAATCGGGATAAATACAATTAAATGCATTCTGGCTTACACTTTCTTTATCAGTAGGATTATGAATGCACTTTGTCACCTGAAAATGCTTATCTATCACAAATAAACCATCACCATGAGTAGCGTACCAAACTTTTCTGTCAGGGGCGATCCATACTGTTTTTCTGGAATCAATTGCTAAACTATTGGTAGAATTATTAGTATGAATCAACTTTTTAGCTTTGTCCTTACTTGTGAAATAAATCCATAAACCGTCAACTGCATTTATCCATAAACGCCCTGGAGCATCAAAAGCAATACTTTCTATTTTTTTAATCTTACCACCAATATGAAGTTCGTATGAAGCACCTGTCTGTAAATTAACTTTGACGATGGAGTTTTCAGTCGCTCCATATACCTCATTTCCATCAATACACAAATCAAGCATATTAATGGCAAGCAGTTGGTCAATACCGCCATGATCTTTTAAGCGATACAATCCTTTTGATGAACCTATAAGTAACGTACTTTTGTAACCGACTAGCTTATTTACCTCACCTAGTTGCGCAAAATGACTTGCTTCCAGTGTTTGGGAATTAAAAATCGACAATCCATTTTTAGTTCCAACATAGACATCACCATTTAAAGCTTTAATGCACGTTACCGTGTCATTAAGCAAGCCTTTATCCTGGTTTTTTCGATAAGTGATAAACTTCTCATTTTTAGGATTAAACAGCGATAAGCCATTACGTGAGCCAAACCATAAATTGCCTGCTATATCTTCCTCAATATGTTCAATCCATTTATAACAAATGCTATTGGGATTCTTTACATCAGTGCGGTAAATCTTAAATTGATAACCATCGTATCGGTTAAGGCCATCTTCGGTACCAAACCACATAAACCCTTTACTGTCTTTATTAATACAGTATACCGAACTTAAAGATAAACCATCGTTGATGGTGATGCTTTGAAACCGCATGGGTGAGTGTTGACCGAAGCACAGCGCATGGCAAATTAGGAAAACAACTAATAGGGACAGCTTTTTCATTTTAACCGGGTTAGATGCAAAAATAAGTTAGCCTGATGTAAAAGCCAAGTCAATAAAGGGAACCGGAATCTAAAGTAACGCATGTGCGTGAAGAATCCAAAGTTTTGCTAACTTATTTCAGCATTCAATACTCCGTAATATTAATCCACCCAGAAATGCCCCACCATATAGGTTCTTGCTTTCCCACTGATTAAGACCCGTTTTTCGTTTTTCCGACAATAAAGTGTTCCATTACGTCCTGATAACTGCTTGGCAACCATACTATTCTTATTTAATTTTTGACCCCAGTATGGTATTAAGGTACAATGTGCCGATCCTGTTACCGGATCCTCCAAAATAGTAGCTTGCGGGGTGAAAAAACGTGAAACAAAATCGCAGTTATCACCTTTAGCAGTGACAATAACACCACCTTGCCCCAAATTGATTTTATCAAATGTGGCCTGGTTAATTACAATGTTTTCAATTGTATCCTGGGAAGGGTAAACCAACATATAATCGCGCGCCTTCATTACTAATTCAGGTTGTATATTAATCGCTTCCTTTATCTCCTTTGGCAGTTGCGTTGTAACAGCTTCACGCATTGGAAAGTTCAAGGTCAGAATATCAGCCTGACATTCAACTCTTAACTCTCCGCTAACGGTGTCAAAAACAATTATATCCGATTCATAATCCAGGTGCACTTTTAAAACATACGCAGCGGCCAATGTAGCATGACCACATAAATCCATTTCTAAATCGGGTGTAAACCATCGCAAAAGAATCCTCTCTCCGGTTTTAATAATAAATGCTGTTTCAGCGACGCCATTTTCCCTGGCTATTTTAAGTAGAATTTCATCGGGTAACCAATCTTCAAGCGGTACGACACAGGCCGGATTACCGCCAAAAACTTTATCTGTAAACGCATCAATTTGATAAATGGGTATCCTCATTTAATATTTGTTTATCAAGTGTTTGTTTCAAACATACCAAAAATACAATTGGTATTACATTTGGTCGACCCAATTTAATCAATAAACATACCTAATATGCCATCAATATAGTTTTCAGTATTTTGAATTATTTTACCATTATCAATATTAACGAATTAGCGTGCGATTGAGGGCAAGCAAGTGTTCAATATCGTACAGTGATTAAAAGCTTTATTCTGGAAGAACATCACTGATGTCAAATAACCAACAATAGGCGCATTACAAATCAAAATAACGATTTGAAAGATGGAGGGGCAATTTCAATGGCTAACAATATATGAGTTTGCATAACTTTCGAAACTGGACTGCTTAATGTTGAAAGAAGCATTATGGAATCTGACTTTTGATTTACTTTTAGGCAATGTAAAAGGAAAGATAGAATAAGGAAACAAAAGAAATGTCATTTCCAGATATGAAAAGATTGTATAGATTCGTCATTCATACATTAATCATTTGACTTATGCATAGAATCTTCTTCGGGCTAATGTGTTTCTTCGCTTTAGCAACATTTAATGCTATTAGCCAGAAAGCTGACTTTCAGCAGGCTAATAAATTTACTCAAAGCAATGTTAAAAAGTACCTGGGTTCTAGTCGGGTTAATCCCAACTGGATTGAAAACAGTCACTTATTTTGGTATAGTTACAAATCTTCTGATGGTAATCACTTCTGGTTTGTAAATCCTGAAAAACGTACTAAGAAACCTTTATTCGACAATAACGATCTGGCATCAAAAGTTACTTCGATCACACACAAAGCATATAATGTCAATGATTTGCCAATTAAGAAAATTGAATTTGAGAAAAACAGTCGTTCAAGTTTCACTTTTGAGATGGATGACCTGAAGTTCAAATACAATATGAAAACCAAGTGGGTTAGCAAAATTGACACGGTCAAAAAGGAAAAGAAAGACAAATGGCTGAGTTATTCGCCCGATAGTACATACATCATTTTTGCGCGTCAGCACAACCTGTATTTAATGCGTGCCGGTGATAAGGATAGCACCGAAACTCAATTGACAAAGGATGGTGAGCGCTGGTTTAGCTATCAAAGTAAAGGTGGTGATACCACATCTGATAAACGCCTAAAAGCCCGAGTATATTGGTTTAAGGATGAGAAAAAGTTCTATACCATACGCTATGACTTACGCAAAGTGAAAGAGATGGCTGTTATTAATTCGGTTGCTAATCCTCGTCCAACCGTTGAAACCTATAAGTACTCCATGCCGGGTGATGAGCACGTTGGTATTCCTCATATTGAGATTTACGATGTTGCTTCTAATGAATGGGTCAAGCCTGATTTAACTAAATGGAAAGATCAGACCATTCGCTCCTATCGCCCATCGAAAACATCAGATAACTTATTTGTAATTCGAAAGAAACGTACCTGTGATGAGTTGGAGCTGGTTAAAGTAAATACCACAACTGGTGAAGTAAAACCATTATTCAGTGAAAAATCAAAACCCTACTTTAACGACCAGATGCATCAGTTACATGTGATTAACGAAGGCGAAGAATTTATCTGGTGGTCAGAACGCACTGGTTGGGGTCAACTTTACCATTATGATGCTGAAGGTAACCTGAAGAACCAGATTACAAAGGGTAACTATGTTGTTGGTAAAGTAGCGCGTATTGATACAGCTTCCAACACGCTGTACTATCCGGCTTATGGCAAAGAAAAAGGCTTTGATCCTTATTACGATATTTTCTATCGTACCAATTTTGATGGTAGCGATACCCGCATTATCACACCCGAAGAGGCCAACCATCGTTTCAGTATGCCTAAAACTGATAAGTTTGCCAATTATTTCGTGAATAACTACTCGCGTGTTGACCAGGCCCCCAAAGCTGTGGTTCGCGATAAGAACGGCACTGTAGTAATGGAATTGGAAACCATGGACCTGTCTCGCGTTAAAGAATTAGGCTGGACATTTCCTGAGAAATTCGTTGTAAAAGCTGACGACGGTGTGACTGACCTTCATGGAGTAATCTGGAAACCATTTGACTTCGATTCTACCCGCCAATATCCTGTAATATCATATGTGTATCCGGGTCCTCAAACAGAAGCAGTGGTGCGCGATTTCACCGTAACAGCTCGTTACAACACCGCACTTGCACAATTAGGCTTTGTGGTAGTATCAGTCGGTCACCGTGGCGGAAGTCCGAAGCGACACAAGTATTACCACACCTATGGTTACAACAACCTGCGCGATTATGCTTTGAAAGACGATATGTTTGCCCTTCAGCAGCTAGCTAATCGCCACGATTATATCGACATTAACCGTGTAGGTATCTTTGGTCACAGTGGTGGTGGTTTTATGTCGACCGCGGCTATGTTTGCCTATCCCGACTTTTACAAGGCAGCTGTTTCATCGGCCGGTAATCACGACAACAATATCTATAACAAATGGTGGGGCGAAACACATCATGGCGTAAAAGAAGTTAAGAAAAAGATTAAAAAGAAAGAAACTGTCAAGGACACCACCAAAGTTGAAGAACCGGAGGATGAATATGAGATCAGCTTTAAGAGTAAGATCCCAACGAATCCATCTATTGCCAAAAACCTGAAAGGGCATTTACTATTGGTTCATGGGGAGATTGACAACAACGTACACCCGGCCAATACCATGCGCGTGGTGAAGGCCTTGATGGATGCACGTAAGCGATTTGATTTTATGATGATCCCGAATGTTCGTCATGGCTTCTCGCAATACTCACCCTACTTTGAAAAGATGATCTGGTACCACTTCTCAGAACATCTCTTAGGCGATTACCGCAATAATGTAGATTTGGATTTACCCTAATCTGGACGAGCCAGAAGAGTACAGCGTATTGAGTATAAAGTATCAAGACTATTTATAGCAAGTTTAAATAGTTTATAAATACGCGAATATCAAAAGTATGATACTAATGTATAGATGATATACATGCTAAACGCCCCACACTCATATCTAATGCGGGGCGTTTGTTTGTATATTAAAGCTGATTTGTAACATCATTAAAATAAAGCATCTTCATCTGCTTGTCAACAGTTTTAACTCTTTAAACCAGTACATAGATAAGTCCAAATACATTTGCAGCGCCTAAAACAAGCTCAAATCCCAATCCTTGAATTATCTGTTTATTAGGCTTTCCATCCACTCCTATACTTATGAGTCGCCCAATGGCAAATCCGATAAAAATTAAGCTTGCCACAACAAAAGATGTTTGAGTTAATTGAGGAATGATTGTTCCTAATAAAATAATTACTCCGCCACATAACATCACAGCACTAAGTCCTCTCACTTCATTTAATAGGTCCGTATCCTTTTCTAGTTTAATACCTGAATTCTTTAAATAGGTTTTTATTGGATTGCTCAACCTCATACTACCAACAAACAGAAGCAACAGGCTTGATAATGACAAGATAATAATCTTAATAATTTCCATTTTGAATTGATTTAAGTTAATAATAATGCAAACATACAGTGGAGCTGTGACAGCCCTATGTCAGGGGTGTTTACTTTTTTGCACATATTCTTCAAAATACCGCTGCATAGTCATATCGTGCGGTGTAAAAGTTTCGTTTTGCGAAACGAGTGATTCGATATAATCGATCCTAAAAACCCTAAAATCGTTTCTTAATCGACAAAAGGCAATTAGCAGAAAATTCCCATTGGTACTATGAATTGCAAAGGGTTCGATAATACGCGTAGTCCGCTTTTTATCTGAAGAAAAGTATTCGATCTTTAACACCTGAAAATGGATAATTGCCGATTGTATCTGCATCAGGTTATTGCTCGTTTTCTCAACTCTCTGATCATTGCCAAAAATGATTCTATCGGCCAATAAATCAGCACTCCCCTTTTGGGAGTATTTTAGTATTGCTTTGATTTTTTCAATGGCACTGGAAACATTATCACTAAACGATTGATCTTTGTTTTTTATCACCAACTGCTCCACCGTTATAAGTGCGTTAGCTTCATCTTCAGTAAATAATACTGGAGGAAGATGGTAGCCTTCCATAATGGAATACCCCTTCCCCTCTTCTGTAACAATAGGTATTCCAGAATCTTCCAGGGCTCTAATGTCACGATAGATGGTTCTGACACTTACGTTATGTCTCTCGGCAAGCTGTTGAGCAGTAATATTCTTTTGGATTGAAGCTGAGTTATAATGGCCGTTAACCTCGAAAGTCTTGATTTTTCTTTTTCTTCCATATTTCTCTATGGTTTGTAGCCAACTAAAATATTGCTTCTACCTCAATTTCAAAAGTGTCTTTTAAGGATTGATACCTGCGTACGAAATACCGGTTAGTTTATGTATTTCATAATTTAATGTACTGAGGTCATCAAAATTAAATTTGCTAATATCATTATGACCGCATGCACGAGCCACCACCTTTATCAAATCGTTAGTAGCATTGAAAAAGTTATAAAGTTGCTTGGCAGACGTTTCAATGATTAATCTGTTTCTAAGCTTCTCCTTTTGGGTTGCTACTCCTACCGGACAATTATTAGTACCACATGCGCGCATTCCCAGGCACCCTATGGCCTGTAATGCTGAATTAGAAACTGCTATAGCATCTGCTCCTAACATCAGGGCTTTGGCAAAATCTTCGGCTACTCTCAGACCACCTGTTATTACTAATGATACATCTTTTGCACCTACATTATCCAGGTGTTTTCGAGCTCTGGCCAGTGCTGGAATTGTTGGCACGTTAATGTTGTTTCTGAGGATAGTTGGCGCCGAACCTGTTCCTCCTCCTCTACCATCAAGAATAATATAATCTACACCAACTTTAAGTGCAAAATCAATATCAGCTTCAATATGGCTCGCAGCAATTTTGAAACCTATGGGAATACCTCCCGTCTTTTCACGTACTTCGTCAGCCATTTGTTTGAAATCCTCTGCCGTTTTGAAATCAAGGAAAGTTGCAGGTGAAATGGCCGCTTCACCTTCTTTTAACCCACGAACACCTGCTATTTCTTTCGATACTTTGTGAGCAGGTAAATGCCCACCAGTTCCGGTTTTGGCGCCTTGTCCCCCCTTGAAATGAAAGGCTTGAGCTTTCAGAACTTTTTCCCAGGAAAACCCGAATTTACCCGATGCCAGTTCGTAAAAGTATTTTGAGTTATTAGCTTGTTCTTCAACTAACATGCCCCCTTCGCCACTGCAAATCCCCGTTCCGGCCATTTCTGCTCCTTTTGACAATGCAATTTTTGCTTCCCTTGATAGTGCTCCAAAACTCATATCAGATACAAAAACCGGCATGCTCAATTCCAAGGGTCTATTTGCTCTTTTACCTATCACAACAGAAGTCTTTACCTCTTCATCGTCTAATAAAGGACGACGGGCCAACTGAGCTGGTAGAAACTGAATATCTTCCCACTTTGGTAAAGTATTTCTGTCAACACCCATAGCTGCTGAAGGTCCATGATGTCCATAGTTTTTTAACCCATTCTGAGCCAATTCTTTTATGTATAAGGTGTAAGGCTCCGTATCTTCCGGATGTGTATCAGCATATTGTCCTAAATATTCATCCCGGTTAAAGGGTTGAGGATGCTTTTCTAAAAACGCCTTGATCTCGTTCTCATTCACCCACACGTAATTCTCCTCGATTGTTGCTTCAAACTTGTGAAGTGCTTCATCATTGTTGTATTCGGATACTCCTGTATCATAACGATAGTCCCAACCATGCACACCGCAAATTAAGTTGTGACCTTCAATGTGTCCATCCGACATTAGTGCTCCTCTGTGTAAGCACCTTCCATAAAGTACAGAAACATTTTCGTCA
>NZ_CEXQWX010000016.1:55634-58346 GCF_982718395.1 Carboxylicivirga sp. | reverse complement strand
TATCACTTCTGATACCGGTGCAAGATTAGTGTATGTTTTACTCTTCTTGAATAAATATGAGCCCTCGAAAAAGTGTACTTTCGACTCACCTTCAAAAGCAAGAATATGTGTGGCTACGCGATCTAGAAACCAACGGTCGTGAGATATAACTACAGCGCATCCGGCGAAATCGTCCAATCCTTCTTCCAGGGCACGTAATGTGTTCACATCAATATCGTTGGTCGGCTCATCAAGTAGCAGTACGTTTCCTTCTTCTTTCAAGGCCATAGCCAAATGAAGCCTGTTTCGTTCTCCACCTGAGAGTATCTCACATTTTTTCTGTTGGTCGTTACCCGCAAAATTAAAACGTGATAAGTAAGCACGCGCGTTCACTTCTTTATTTCCCATTCTTATGAGTTCATCACCCTGCGAAATAACTTCATAAACGGTTTTACCGGGGATAATGTCATCGTGTGATTGATCTACGTATGATACCTTAACTGTTTCGCCAACTTCAAAGGTGCCAGCATCGGCATTTTCTAATCCCATTATCAGTCGGAATAAAGTTGTTTTACCGGCTCCGTTAGGTCCAATAACTCCAACGATACCGTTTTTAGGTAATGTGAATTCAAGGTTTTCAAACAAAAGTTTTTGGTCAAAACCCTTTGAGACCCCATGTGCTTCAATTACCTTATCACCAAGTCTTGGTCCGTTTGGAATAAATATCTCCAGTTTTTCCTCTTTCTCCTTAACATCCTCTTTCATTAAGCTGTCATAGGCATTCAAGCGTGCTTTATTTTTGGCATGACGAGCTTTAGGGGCCATGCGCACCCATTCCAATTCTCTTTCAAGAGTTTTGCGGCGCTTCGAAGCTTGCTTTTCTTCGTTAGCCATGCGTTTGGTTTTCTGATCAAGCCATGAAGAGTAGTTGCCTTCCCACGGAATACCTTCACCACGGTCAAGCTCAAGAATCCAGCCCGCAACATTGTCGAGGAAATAGCGATCGTGAGTGATGCCAATAACCGTTCCTTTATACTGTTGCAGATGCTGCTCCAGCCATTGAACCGATTCGGCATCAAGGTGGTTGGTTGGCTCATCCAGAAGAAGAATATCAGGTTCTTGTAGTAATAAACGACATAATGCTACACGACGACGCTCACCACCAGATAAAACACTGATCTTTTGATCTTCAGGTGGACAGCGTAAGGCATCCATTGCCCGATTTAGTTTTGTATCAAGGTTCCAGGCATCATGTTGATCAATAAGTTCCTGTAATTTTGCTTGCTCATCCATCACAGCTTGCATCTTATCCGGATCTTCCAATACCTCAGGATCGGCAAATTTTTCGTTACAGGCCTCGTAAGCCTTCAAGGTGTCAACCACTTCCTGTACACCCTCTTCAACAACTTCGCGTACTGTTTTATTCTCGTCTAACTGAGGCTCTTGCTCAAGGTAACCAACAGAGTACCCTGGTGAAAATACGACATCACCCTGATAGTTCTTTTCAACCCCTGCAATAATCTTTAATAGAGTAGATTTACCTGAGCCATTCAAACCAATGATACCAATTTTAGCACCATAAAAGAATGACAGATAAATATTATTCAGCACTTTTTTTTGAGGTGGAAAAGTTTTACTCACACCAACCATGCTGAATATGATTTTTTTATCGTCGGACATATTCCTATTGTTTTTGATTTGATGCAAAAATAGTGATTAGAATATTAATAGGTGATAGTAAGAATTGCGATTATCCGGAATTAAGATATTTGTTAAGTGTGATTACATCTGTAAATGCTGATAATGCATCGGAGCGTGTGAAATTGAGGCTTATGAGCAGTAACTGATAGGTAATAACATACAAGTTATTGGAGATGCATTACTAAAAGGTTATAGTATTGAATGTGAATTCTAAAGATGAGTTAAGTTATTGTATATCTGTGATATTTTATATTTCTTTGCAGCCCACTGTAACATTGGGGAATGTTATAACATAAGGGAAGCAATAATTTACAAAGTGGGAAAAAAAGAGTATTCAAAGCCTGTTATTCAGACTTATGATCTGGATAAACATTGTTGTTTGGTGTTATCTTCTGATCCGTTTGGAGAGCCACCAGGGCCGCCGAGTGCACAACAAAGTAGTGATAATGTTTTTGAAGAAAATCCATTTAGTGAATCGGCATTCAAGTAGGATATCTTAAATTTAGTAGGAAGCTTTTTACATGTTGTTTATAACTTATTAGAGCAAGATCTTGCACCTGATCCCGAATCTCATTCAATCCTGAAGAGTATACAAAAAAAGGAGAAACAATAACTGCTTCTCCTTTTGAGTGGGCGATGAGGGAGTCGAACCCCCGACCCTCCCGTGCAAAGCGCCGGGATGCTCAATGCCAACAGAACTAATTGCCATTAATAAGCTTGATAACTCTACTTCTGCTTTTCCATTTTTTTACTTCGTTTTCTCTGTCAAAAGCCTCTTTCTTAGTATTAAACTCTTCGAAATAAGCTACTACCCAATCCTGTGCTTGGCCAGTGTAACCAATATGTTTCATATTGTGTTTTGCAAGTCGAGATTCTAATGCATCACAGGTGGCACCTATGTAGTATTTATCCTTTGAAGGAGAATGAAGGATGTAGAAAAAGCACATGGTTAAAATTTGAGGAGAAGATACAAAAAAAAGGAGAAACAATAACTGCTTCTCCTTTGAGTGGGCGATGAGGGAGTCGAACCCC
>NZ_CEXQWX010000016.1:0-55534 GCF_982718395.1 Carboxylicivirga sp. | reverse complement strand
CGACCCCTTGGGTGTAAACCAAGTGCTCTAAACCAACTGAGCTAATCGCCCTGAATACTTTCAGGTAATTCAATAAATTACATTCAATGATTTCGTTTAATCATTATCAGGTGGGCGATGAGGGAGTCGAACCCCCGACCCCTTGGGTGTAAACCAAGTGCTCTAAACCAACTGAGCTAATCGCCCTGAACTGCCCATCTCTTTAGAAAAGCGATGCAAATGTATATCTCTTTTTGCTCTCCTCCAAATTTAATTAGTACTTTTCTAGAATATCTGCTACAATGAAAGTGCTTCCACCGATGAAAATCAGATCATTGATGCCAGCGTTTTTTTTAGCTGCTTTTAAAGCTTCATCAACGTTTTCGAAAGTTTCTCCTTTTAATTCAGCTTTATGAGCAAGTTCCTGTAGTTTCTTTTCATTTAAACTACGTGGAATTGCTGCCTTTGTGAAATAATAAATGGCATTTTTTGGCAAAATTTCTAATACTGCTGCATGATCTTTATCGTTTACCATTCCTAAAACCATATGTAGCTTTTCGTGTGGGGTGTTCATTATTTGTTTAACCAGCATGGTCATCCCGTCAAGATTGTGGCCAGTATCGCAAATTATCCTTGGATTATAACCAAGGTATTGCCACCTGCCCAATAAACCAGTGTTTTTAGTAACATTACTTAAACCATTGTAAATATTAGTTCTTGATACATCTAGCTTTTTCCCAAGTTCTTCAATGGCCACTAATACGGTTAGAACATTTTTATGTTGGTATGTTCCTAATAAATCAAGTTTTAAGTCTTTGTATCTTATATTCCCCTCTTTGTAAATTTGAAGAATCTGTCTTTCATTAATTGACAAAGTAGCTGTAGAGATATCAAGCTCAACGTCTGCAAACCGAATTGTTGCACCGGCTTCCTTTGCTTTTACTTTAAAGATTTCTTGAGTTTCTTTTTGAGTTTGACCGATAATAACAGGTGTCTGTTCTTTAATTATTCCTGCTTTCTCAACTGCTATTGAACCTATTGAATCTCCTAAAAAAGCAGTGTGATCTAATCCAATGTTTGTAATGACTGAAAGTTCAGGATTGATGATATTGGTTGAGTCGAGTCGTCCACCCATTCCAACTTCAACCACTGCAATATCAACTTGTTCATGCCTAAAGTAATCAAAAGCCAATGCAACTGTCATCTCGAAAAACGAAGGTTGTAATTCGCTTATAATATTTTTGTGCGATGCAACAAAATCAGTAACGGCTTGTTCGTTTATCATCTGTCCGTTCACCCTAATTCGTTCCCTGAAATCTTTTAAGTGTGGTGATGTATATAATCCAACTTTATATCCGGCTTCTTGAAGAATGGATGCAATGCAGTGGGATACAGATCCTTTACCATTAGTGCCGGCAACATGAACCGTTTTGTAAGCTTTATGCGGATGCTTAAAATACTTGTCTAACTCAATTGTAGTTTCCAGGTCTGCCTTATATGCGGCTTTACCCACTCTTTGATACATCGGGAGTTGAGCAAACAAAAAGTCAAGTGTTTCTTTGTAATTCATGATGCAAATTTATTGCTTATTCCGAATCAAGAGGTGTTTTTTTCTATATCTTTAAGAGAAACAAAACCATAACTTATGGCGAAAAAACTTTTTATTTTAGACACTAATGTTCTTCTGCACGATCACGGATGTATTTACAATTTTGAGGAAAATGATGTGATAATTCCTATCGTTGTGTTGGAAGAGCTTGATAAATTTAAAAAAGGAAACGATTTAATTAATTTTCAGGCACGTGAGTTTGCACGCGAGATGGATAAAATGGCTGGAGAAAAGGTTTTTAACGAAGGTATTCCACTCGGTTCTGATAAAGGTAAACTATTTGTAGCTACAGGTAAACCTACACCTGAAGTAATGAAAGAATCTTTTAATGAATCTACAGCTGATCATCGGATTCTTGCCATATCACTTCATGTACAGACAGCATTTCCAGAAAGACTCACAGTACTGATTACGAAAGATATTAATCTGAGGCTAAAAGCTAAATCACTTGGATTATTGGCTGAAGATTATGAGAACGATAAGGTTAAGGATATTGATATTCTTCACAAAGGAGTTGAGATACATGAAGAGTTTGATAAGAGTTTGATTGAAGCGCTTTATCAACATCAGGGAATCCCGATAGATGAATTTCCTATGGATGAAAACCTTCCGGCCAATCAGTATTTTGTCTTGAGAAATGGCAATCAGTCTGTGTTGGCACATAATGATGCATTCTCAAATCTGATCCGAAGAGTCGAGAAGCATGGTGCATATGGAATTGATCCTCGTAATGCCGAACAAACTTTTTCATTAAATGCTCTGTTGAACCCTGATATTAAACTTGTTTCGCTCACTGGAAAGGCTGGGACCGGAAAAACTTTGCTTGCCTTAGCCGCAGCGTTGCAACAACACAAGCAATACCATCAAATATTATTGGCTCGCCCGATTGTGCCTTTAGCAAATCGTGACTTAGGTTTTTTACCTGGTGATATTAATGAAAAGATTGGCCCTTACATGCAACCTTTGTTTGATAACTTAGGAGTGATAAAGAGTAGGTTCAAAGCAACCAGTAAAGAGGTAAACAATCTCGATGAGATGCTAAAAAACGAGCAGTTAATCATTACGCCACTTGCTTATATCAGAGGTAGGAGTCTTTCAGATGCCTTTTTTATTATTGATGAAGCTCAAAACCTTACGCCTCACGAGGTGAAGACCATTATAACCAGGGCCGGGGAGGGAACCAAGATGGTATTTACCGGCGATGTGCAACAGATCGATTCACCATATTTGGATATGCAATCAAATGGTCTGGCCTATCTGACTGATAAAATGAAAGGGCAGGAAATCTTTGCACACGTCAATTTGGTAAAAGGTGAGCGGAGTTATTTGGCTGAACTTGCTTCTGATCTACTATAGTTTTATGGGCTTTTCACTTGAAAAGCCCTTTTAGGTAACTCCTTATAAGCTTTTTTCTACCTTTGCAGTTTCATTTATAATTTGCAATGATAGATAATTCAGTATTTGAGAATAAGAAAGTTGCGTTTCATACTTTTGGATGTAAGCTAAATTTTAGCGAAACATCAACTGTGGCGCGCACAATGATTGAGGCGGGATTTGCAAAAGTAGATATTTCAGAATCAGCTGATGTTTATTTGTTTAATACCTGTTCAGTAACTGAGCTGGCAGATAAAAAATGCAAACAGGTAATACGAAAGGCTATAAAAAAAAATCCGAATGCTTTTATAGTAGTCACGGGTTGTTTTGCACAGCTGAAACCAGATGATGTATCGAAAATTGAAGGCGTTGATTTAGTTCTTGGTTCCAATGAGAAGTTTGATATTCTGCAATATATCAATGACTTTAAAAAAGGTGATGATGTTGAGATTCATGCTGGAAAAATAGGAAGTAATAAGGAATTCAAACCTTCATATTCATTTGGTGATCGTACACGTTGCTTTTTAAAAGTGCAGGATGGTTGCGATTATTTTTGTAGCTATTGTACTATTCCATTCGCGAGAGGTCGTAGTAGAAATGATACTATTTCAAATACGGTAGAGCAAGCACAAAAAGCAGCTGCCAATGGAGCAAAAGAAATTATCCTGACAGGAGTTAATATTGGTGATTTCGGACAAGGGAATGGAGAATCCTTCCTTCAGTTGATAAAAGTTCTTGAAAAAGTTGATTCAATTCAACGATTCCGAATATCATCAATCGAACCAAATCTTTTAACCGACGAAATAATTGAGTTTGTAGCTGAGTCGAATAAATTTATGCCACACTTTCATATTCCATTACAATCAGGTTCTGATAATGTGCTTAAATTGATGAAACGGAAATATGATACTGCATTATTCAGATCCAAGATTAATAGAATAAAAGAGCTTGTACCTGATGCATTTATAGGTGTTGATGTTATTGTTGGAGTCAGGGGTGAATCAGAAGAAGACTTTAAGATAACCCATGATTTTCTGGCTGATTTAGAAATTTCGCAGCTGCACGTATTTACTTATTCAGAACGACCAAATACGCAAGCACTTAAAATTCAGGATGTGGTTCCTGTATCAATAAGAAAAGAGCGAAGCAGGATTTTGCATCAACTATCTGATAAAAAGTTCAGAGCTTATTATAAAGATTATATTGGGCAAACAAGATCAGTGTTGTTCGAGGGAACAGAAAACGATGGCATGATTAATGGTTTTACAGATAATTACATCAAAGTTGAGGTGCCTTTTAAGAAGTTGCTTGGTAACACCATTCAGAGGGTTAAACTGAAACATTTGTCGTTTGATTCACTTAATATGATAGGTGAACTCATCTAATTAAGTAATTTTAGTGTATGAATCACGAAGCAGTTTGTAAACAGGTCTGTGAAATAGCCAAGCAAGTTGGTAGGTATATTAAAGAAGAGCGAGCAATTAACCAGGTTAATGTCGAGATAAAAGGAAGCAATGATTTCGTTACCCAAGTAGATAAAGGTGCTGAGCGCAAGATAGTTTCTGAACTTCAAAAAATATTGCCTGATGCGGGATTTATAGCGGAAGAAGGAACAGCAGAGTCAAAAGGCGAAGTTTATAACTGGATTATTGACCCTATTGATGGTACAACTAATTTTATTCATGGAGTTGCGCCATATGCCATTAGTATAGCTTTAATGGAAAATGAAGAGTTGGTTATTGGAGTTGTTTACGAGATTGGACTGGATGAATGCTTTTATTCATCTAAAGGTGGGCCTGTGTACCTGAATGGAGAAACAGTTAATGTGTCAAGTACCTCAAGTATTAAAGATAGTTTAATAGCAACTGGTTTTCCTTATTCTGATTACTCACGACTTGATGGCTTTATGGAATCAGTGCGGTACTTTATGATTCACTCAAGAGGTCTGCGGCGGTTAGGATCAGCAGCTACGGATTTGGCGTATGTTGCTTGTGGTCGTTTCGATTCATTTTATGAATACAATTTAAAACCCTGGGATGTTGCAGCAGGAGCATTTTTAATCAAGCAAGCAGGAGGTAAGGTTTGCGATTTTGATGGGGGAGATAACTTTTTATTTGGAAGGGAGATAATTGCCACGAACAATGCAACATATAATGAGTTTAAGAAAGTCATATCTGAATTATTGACTTAGTATGAGTAAAATAGGTACATACATTGCATTAGTTTTTTTGTGGTTGCATAGTCTTCTACCCTTCTTTGTTCTTTATCTTTTCTCTGATATATTATATCAATTTATTCGATTAATTGGTTATAGACGCAGTGTTATCAACGAAAATCTAAGGTATTCTTTCCCGGAAAAGACAAAAGAAGAACTAAGATCAATTCGCTTGAAATTCTATAGAGGATTTTGCGATACACTTGTTGAGACCATTAAGATTCCTTCAATCAGTGAAAAACAGATGCGAAAAAGAGTACAGGTAAAGAATGTCGAATACCTGAATAAGCTAGCCGATGAAGGTAAGGATGTTGTTGCAGTTATGGGGCATTATGCTTGCTGGGAGTGGGTTTCTTCTATTAATCTGCACACAAAACATTTGTCTTGTGCTACATATCGTCCATTGAAAAATAAAGTATTCGACGAATATATGTTGAAATTAAGAAGTAAATGGGGCAGTCTTAATTTTACAATGAAGGATACAATGCGTGAAATTGTAAAGTTAAGAAGAAAGAACCAGCGTTTTTTAATTGGATTAATCGCGGATCAATCTCCGGATCTTTTTAAGATTCAATACTGGACCCAATTTCTTAATCAGAATACTGCAGTTTTGTTAGGTCCTGAAAAGATGGCTAAATCGTTGAAGGCACCGGTTGTTTTCTTAAAGATGTGGCGTATAAAAAGAGGGTATTACGAGTTAGAAGTTGTTCCATTGGTTGAGAGCCCGGAACACACAGATGAATTCGAAGTGACTGAAAATCATCTTAAATATCTTGAAAAAATTATATTGGAGCGACCTGAAGATTGGCTATGGTCGCATAAAAGATGGAAATATTCAAAGAATCGCAAAATTCAGACAGATAATTAAAAGAGAATATGATTAAGGTAGCTGTTGCTATATTGAATTGGAACGGAAAGGGTTTACTTGAAAGGTTCTTACCGATCGTAATCAAGAATTCCAATTGTCCTGGTGCAGAAGTCGTGGTAATCGACAATAATTCAGATGATGAAAGTGTCGATTATATAGCTCATCAATTTCCATCAGTTAAAATCATCGAGTTAGATAAGAATTATGGTTTTGCAGGTGGATATAATGAAGGACTGAAACAGATTGAAGCCGAATATTTCCTGTTGCTGAATAGTGATGTTGCGCCTGAAGCCAATTGGTTAAATCCACTTATGGAGCAAATAGAACAGGACACCAATATTGGTGCATGTATGCCAAAAGTGAGAGCATATAATGAGCCGAGTCACTTTGAATACGCAGGCGCTTCAGGTGGATATATTGATTATTTGGGGTATCCATTCTGTCGGGGTCGGATTTTAAATCATATTGAGGAGGACAAAGGACAATATGACGAACCGATTTCAATATTTTGGGCGACAGGTGCAGCTTTGTTAATTCGGTCAAATTTATACAAGATTACAGGTGGACTTGATGAATCGTTTTTTGCGCACATGGAGGAAATCGATTTGTGTTGGCGGATAAAGAACTTGGGTTATACAATTATGGCGGTTCCCCAGAGCGAAGTTCTTCATGTTGGAGGGGCTACTTTAAGCCAGCAGAACTCTCACAAAACCTATCTTAACTTCAGAAATAACCTGGTGATGATGGTGAAGAATCTTCCTCAAAAACAACTACTATCAGTGTTGTTTATCAGGATGGTTTTAGATGGGGTTGCAGGATTACATTTTATATTTAGAGGAGAAGTAAAACACTTTGTCGCTGTTTTGAAGGCTCACTTCAGCTTTTACAGCCGATTAGGAGATGTGTTACTAAAACGCAAGAAATTGACTGCTTACCGCAAAATAGGGCACCATCAAGAGGTGTATCCTCAAAGTATAATCTGGGCGTTCTATTTCAAGAAACTAAGAAAGTTTAGCGAGTTAAAGCACTTTCATCTTGATTAAAGATATTTAAGCACTTCTTCAAGTTTATTACTTCTCGACCCCTTAATTAGAATATAAGATTCGTAAATAGGGTGCTTGGTAATACCATCAATAAGAGATTTAGTATCCGGGTAAACCTCCATATCATTAGCATTGTCTTTTAGAAACTCAAATTCATCACCAATGAGCAAAACGCGTGTTGTGTCAATGGATTCGATTGCTTTTATCAGTTTCTTGTGTTCATTGATACAATCTTGCCCTAACTCTTTCATGCCACCCAAAATGAGAACCTTGTTTTCAGCATTCGTTTCGGAGAAGTTTTGAAGTGCCACTTGCATACTGGTTGGGTTGGCATTGTATGCATCCATAATAATTTGGTTACTTCCCGACTGAATAAATTGTGATCGGTTATTAGTAGGAGTGTATGTCTTAATTGCTGTATTAATATCTTCCTCAGATACGCCTAATTCCAAACCAACACAAATAGCTGATAGTACATTTTCAAGATTGTAAGCTCCAATTAGATTTGTGCTTATAAGGTGTTTATTTTCATTTGAGGTTTGCCAATTGATTGAGATAAATGGTGAGTTTGTATTTATTTTACCGGTTACACTTCCTTTTGAACTTCCATATTCAATACGATTGACTATTCCTTCTGCCATTTTATTAAGGTGAGGATTATCAGCGTTAATAAACAATTTTCCATTTGTTTGTTTCACGAATTGATAGAGTTCTCCTTTAGCTGTTTTTACCCCTTCAAAAGATCCAAATCCTTCCAGATGCGCTTTGCCAACATTGGTGATAAGTCCATAATTTGGTTCTGCTATATGACATAGTATTTCAATCTCTCCAACATGATTAGCGCCCATTTCAACAACACCAATTTCAATGGACTTATCCATGTTTAATATAGTTAGTGGCACCCCAATATGGTTGTTAAAATTTCCTTTTGTTGCACTTACAACATACTTCTTTGATAGAACAGCAGCTACCAGCTCTTTTGTCGTCGTTTTTCCGTTGGTACCCGTTATGCCAATAATCGGAATGTTTAAAAATCGTCGATGGTATTGCGCTAATTCCTGAAGTGAAGTTAGTACATCGTTTACTATAAAAACATTCTCAATATCTTTCAACGATTCATCATCGGCAACGGCATATTTAGCTCCATTCTCTAGTACTTCCTGTACATATTTGTTACCATTAAAATTTTCCCCTTTTAAGGCAAAAAACATAAAGCCAAGATTGTTCTGACGGCTGTCAGTAGATACACCTTTTGATGATAAATATGCCTGATGAATTAACGCGATCTGATCCATTGAAGATTTTGATTATTAATATCTGTTTGCTAAGAGCAAAAATAAAAAAAGAGGCTAACTTTTAAAGCTAGCCTCTTGAGATTATTCTGCTACGGGAATTATTTCTTTTTACTTTGTATTGGACTACCAACACGTGTCATGGCACAACGGAAGCCAAGATCATCACGACTTTCTCTTTCGTCAAGATAGCGGCGTGCACCTGGTGCTAACCAATAAGCGCGGTCTCTCCAACCACCACCTTTGTATACCCTTGAGCGATCTGATACCAAACTTCCAAGGTCGCTGTTTGCGGCACCTGAGTACATTGTACCTGTATTGTTGTCAACGTCGTTCCAGTTATCTCCAACAATAGCATTTGAGGTTGCGTCACCATCAGCATAATTACGGTTATCTGCCGTGCGGTAATTCTTACGGTTCAAGATATCTTTATCTTCTTCGGTACGGTAACGAATACGACCTAAACTATCTTTTTCAACAATGTATCCCTCTTCGTCTAAAACTTTTTGTTTAAATACATTACCACGGTAAGGACTGAATTCATCCATATCTTCAAACGAAAGTGGACGATAAACATCAGCTACCCACTCATTAACGTTTCCAGCCATGCAATATAAACCGTAATCGTTAGGGTAATATGATTTAACATTAACTGTAATGTCACCACCATCATTTAAGTTGCCGGCAAGACCCATCATGTCACCAGTACCTCTCACAAAGTTGGCCATCATTTTACCTCTTTCTTTTTTATCAGGATTTCTGGTAATATGACCATTCCAAGGATAAATACGACGATCTGTCATTCTTTCGTCATAAGAATTACCAATTAAACCAAGAGCAGCATACTCCCATTCAGCTTCGGTTGGGAGGCGATAACGAGGTAATAACATACCGTCGTCCCATCTTACTCTACGAGTATCATTATTTGGATTTAGATCTTCCATTGGGTTTTTACCCTGGATACCTTCATACTGACCATATAAGTATGCTTCTGTGTTGAAGTTATTTTCACCAATTTGGTTAACATCAAACTCAAGAATGCCTTCATCAACCAAGATCATTTCATTTACACGGTCTGTACGCCATTTACAGTAATCTTGGGCTTGAATGTGGCTTACTCCAACTACCGGATATTCAGCATAAGCTGGGTGACGAAGATAGTTTTCAACCATTGGCTCGTTGTAAGCCATCGGACGACGCCAAACTAAAGTGTCAGGTAAAGCTTTCCTATAAACTTCCGGATAATCAACATATACACGTTGAATCCAGAACAAATATTCCAAATAATCAATGTTTCTTACTTCTGTTTCATCCATGTAGAATGAAGGTACAGTTACTCTTCTGGGAGCATTGTTCCATTCGTATAGTACGTCTTGCTCAACACGTCCCATAATAAATGTACCACCTTCGATAAATATTAATCCGGGTCCGGTCTCTTGCTCATAGCCCGACTTATACTCAAAACCACCAAAGTCAGGATTGTTATATTCCCAACCTGTTGCAGAAGAAACAGTTTTGCTTCCACCGCTTTTACTACATGACGATAAGCCTACTAAGCTAAAAGTCAAAACAGCTAAAATAACTGCGGTATTTAATCTCATAGCAATTTGATATTGTGTTCTAATTATCAATTATTTACGAACTTAATTCAGATTCACGCTTGCCGTGTAACTGACTACTTTATACTGCAAAAATAAAAAAAGGTTATAGCTATGCTTCTTTTTCACTCGTTTTTTTAGAGTGTACAAAATACGCGCTATACAATTTTTCAAGATTCTAAACGTTAAAAATAGAAATTTCTTGCACAGATAAAGTTATTTTTGTGCTTTTTGATGAACAATTACCACTAAATGTAGTATAACTTGCATGTTGAGTATGCAAAAATAAGAGTAATTTAAATTGATTTACGGGAGGAAAGATGAGAAAATACCTATATATAATATTTTTGTTTTGCAGCGCTTTCATTGTCAACGCTCAAGAATTAAAAGTGAGTGAATCATTCACTTGGTTGGACAATGAGGTTATAGAAGACGACATTAAATTTAAAATTTCAGAATCAGCTGAAATTGATGATTTAACTGGTTTTCCCGTAAAAGTATCAATGTTTCCATTACCCGCATACTTAGATTTGGATTCTATCCGCATTACGCATCAAGTTAAAAGTAGTACTGTAGTTGAACCAGAAATTTATAATCAAATTGGTTTACACTTTGAAAATGTTAACCTAATTAGAAAGCGAATTGTGTGTATTCAACGGCAATACTATTTGCAACTGGAAATTATACCAATTATATACGATGATGAACAAAATGCATTTGCAAAAATAAATGAACTTGAGATACAAATTAATATACCTGAAATAAAAATTGCAAAACAGTTAAAAAGTAAGTCATCGACTATTAGTAGCTCAGTTTTGTCAAGTGGGAAGTGGGTAAAAATTAAAGTAGTTGAAAGTGGAGTTCATAAAATTCCCTATACACAGCTTTCTTCATGGGGTTTTAGTGATCCTTCAAAAGTTAATGTGTTTGGCAACGGTGGAAATTTGCTTCCAAGAGCCAATTCGGCTTTCCGGCATGAAGATTTAACTGAAAATGCGGTTATTCATGATGGAAATGCAATTTACTTTTATGCCCAAGGGCCTACTGGCTGGACTTATAATGAGCAACGTAAAATGTTTGTTCATCGCTTGCATGACTATACCGATGTGACCTATTATTTTCTATCAGATGATAATGGAGAAGGAAAAAGGATACAACCAAGTGAAGAAACAAGCGAGTCATTTACAAATGAAACAGATGAGTATGATAGTTATCAGTTTCATGAGTTAGAGAATCAGAATATTCTTAGCTCGGGCATAGAGTGGTATGGTTTAGGGTTTGATCCAGGACAAACACGTTCTTATTCATTTATTTTTAACAATAGGGTGAAAAGCTCTGAGGTTAAGGTCTTATCCAATGTAATTGGTCGTTCAAATCCATCATCAACCTTTCAGTTAAGTCACGGAGGTAATTTACTGAAAGAAGTTGGCATACCTTCCATTGACTATAGCAATAATGTAGGTGCTTTTGCTAATGAAGGTAATATTTTGAGTCTTTTTATGACAGATAGTGATGTTATTGATCTAGATCTGACATTTAATTCTCTTTCTGGAAGTGCCAGTGGTTGGTTGAATTATATCTGTATTAACGCCAAAGAATCAATTGAATTTGATGATCAATTGACGTTTAGGAATATGGATGTAACCGGACCAGAGCAATCAACAAGATTTTATTTGAATGGAACAAACACATCAACTATACTTTGGGATGTAACAGATCATACACAACCCTTAGAGGTAGACATTAATGCTTATAATGGTAAAAAAGGTTTCACTTATAAAACAGAAGAGCTAAAAGAGTTTGTTGCATTTAATAAAGATGGAAATCTACCGCAGCCAATATTTGAGGAAACTGTTGAAAACCAAAATATCCATGGAATTGATGTTCCGGATATGTTAATAGTTGCGCACCCATTATTTGAAGGTGAGGCCAAAAGGTTGGCAATGATTCACATGAATAACTCAGGATTACAGTGCGAAGTTGTTTTTCCATACCAGATTTATAATGAATTCTCATCTGGTTCTCCTGATATTAGTGCAATAAGAGATTACGCCCGATACCTATATAATAGCAATGATCGCTTTAAGTACCTTTTGCTTTTTGGAGATGGCTCGTTTGATAATCGTACCTACAATGATGATAATACCAATTTTATATTGACCTATCAGTCGGATAACTCAATTAATATTAAGGATTCCTATGTGTCCGATGACTTTTTTGGTTTTCTAGACGACAATGAAGGGAGCAATATGCTATATGACAAATTAGATATTGGTATTGGTCGTTTTCCTGTGAGCGATATTGATCAGGCTAAAGCAATGGTTGATAAAATTGAACGATATTTAAATGGAAGTGCTGTAGGCCCATGGAAAACTGAGCTAACATTTTTAGCCGATGATGGAGATGGCAATCTGCATATGCGTCAGGCTGATCAATTATCAGATCAGGTTTACTCAGATTTTCCGTCATTCAATCATAACAAGATATATCTTGATGCCTATCCTAAAACAACAACTTCATCAGGAGATCGATACCCAGATGTTAACAAGGCTATTATAGAAAAAGTTGAAGGTGGAACATTATTGTTTAATTATACTGGGCATGGAGGGGAACGTCAATTGGCTCATGAAAATGTATTAGATAAAACCGCTATTAAGCAATTCACAAATTTAGACCGCCTGCCTGTTTTTGTAACCGCAACTTGTGAATTTAGTCGATACGACAATTATCATGAAACATCAGCAGGGGAATGGGTAGTACTTTCTCCATTAGGAGGTGGTGTTTCAATGTTTACAACAACTCGTATTGCATGGTCAAATGAAAACTTTCAGATCAATAAGAGCTTTTATCGAAATATATTCAGGGAAGATCAGAATGGAGAAAAGATCAGGTTAGGGGAAGTTATTCGTGATACCAAAAATGAAATTGGAGGAAGTGTGAATAAGCTAAATTTCACCTTGTTGGGTGACCCAGCTTTGCGGTTGGCTTATCCAACTGGAGATATTATCACCCAAAGTATTAATGGAATACCTGTTGTTGAAGAGATAGATACTTTAAAAGCCTTGTCCTTGGCTGAAGTAAAAGGAGCATTGAATCCATCTGTTTCAAATAGTTCTGTTGTGACAATGCAAGTTTTTGATAAGCCAATTACTGTGAAAACATTAGGGAATAAAGGTGCCGTTCCATTTGAGTATCAGGTTTATCAAAACCGTATTTTTAAAGGACAACTGGATGCTGAAGGAAGTGATTTTCAGGCATCTTTTATGGTACCAAAAGATATTCGATATAATGTAGCTGAAGGAAGGATCAGCTATTACTCACATGATGAAGGTGGTTACGAAGCCTTTGGAGCAGATAATACCATCCTCATTGGTGATGTGATAGGTCATCAACCAGATGATACAACGGGGCCAGATATTGAATTGTGGTTAAATGATTTGAAGTCTGCTAGTGGACAATATACAGGTTCACAGCCTGTATTAACGGCTAACCTAAGCGATGAAAGTGGTATTAATACAAGTGGTGTTGGCATTGGGCATGATATTACCTTGGTGATTGATAATATGCGTTCGTTACCAATTAATTTAAATGCCTATTATACCGCCGATAAAAATAGCTATACAAGCGGAAAGGTGGTTTATCAGCTGCCAACGCTGGATGAAGGTAAGCATTCAATTGAACTGAAGGTTTGGGATAATATGAATAATTCATCTGTTAAAACTATCGATTTTGAAGTTAAATTAGATGGGAACTTAATGGTATCAAATGCTACAGTTACGCCAAATCCGGTAGAGCCTGGCGGTACTGTACAGATTTATTTTGAGCATGATGCACCAAATCAGATATTGGATGTTACTTACAGTGTATATAGCACAAGTGGGCGATTAATTGAGAAGTATGAAACTAAACAAGCATCTGTAGGAAATAAGATTAACCCAATAGAGTGGACACCTGGTGCACTTCCTAAAGGAATTTACATTGTCTATTGCGAGATTAGTTCAGCAGAAAATCAAATAGGAAGTTTCTCAAAAAAAATACTCATTATTAAATAATAAAAACAGAATTTTGTAGTTCTGTAAATACTCACCTTATCCAATAACACTAATTTTGTAAGAGAGTAACGTATATGAACCATAATATGAAGCAAATAAGTATTAAAATAGGCCTGATCGCATTGGTTTTTCTTTTTAGTTGGAATGGAACCAAGGCTCAAAGTGATGATAATAATGCGATTACTACAGCAGCTCCCTTTTTGAATATTAATCCGGATTCAAGAGCAGCGGGTATGGCCGACGCGGGTGTGGCAACATCACCTGATATGAACTCGCAATTTTTAAATCCGGCCAAATATGCCTTTATCGATGGAGAAATGGGAGTTTCAATTTCGTTTACACCATGGTTACGTAAATTAGTGAATGATATTAATATGTCAACAGCGGCTTTTTATTATCGAATCGATAAAATGCAGACTGTGAGTGCCTCATTAAGATATTTTTCGTTAGGGGAAATTACTTTCTCAGATGGTCCCAATGATCCGGGATATCAGGGTAAGCCTAATGAGTTTGCTTTAGATGCAGCCTATTCCAGAGTATTATCTGAAAAGTTCTCCGGAGCCGTTGCATTTCGTTATATCTTCTCTGATTTAACGAATGGTTATTCAAATACAGGTGAAAGTTTAGAACCTGGGCATGCATTTGCGGCTGATGTAGCTTTTTACTTTAAGCAACCAATGCGTGTGAATCGTAACGATGCAGAATTTACTGCCGGTATTAATATTTCAAATATTGGTTCAAAAATCACCTATGATGGGGTGAATAAAGAATATATCCCAACGAATTTAAAATTGGGAACTGGATATTCGATGGAGCTAGATAGGTATAATTCAATTGCGTTTGCTTTGGATATTAATAAGCTGTTGGTGCCATCAAACCAAATTAAGCCTGATGATGCTGGTGATGATTGGGTAGATCCTAATGATGACAAATCTGTGCCAGCTGCTATATTCGGTTCATTTAGCGATGCTCCAGGCGGTTTTCAGCAGGAACTTCAGGAAATTACCTTTTCATTAGGTGCAGAATATTGGTACAACAAGCAATTTGCTATTCGTGCAGGTTATTTTCATGAACATGAGAATCAAGGGAATCGAAAGTTTGCTTCGGCAGGTTTTGGGTTAAAGTTTAATATGTTTACCCTTGATGCTTCTTATATTATCCCAATGGTACAAAATAACCCACTGGCCAACACAATGCGATTTTCATTATCATTTGATTTGAGCGATATGCGATAACAACATTATTCATTATATTTGAAAAGACCTTAAGGTACTTCCTTAAGGTCTTTTTATTTTATGCATATGAAGATTAGAGTTGGATTTGGTTACGACGTTCACAAATTAGGTGAAGGTGAGGAATTATGGATTGGTGGTATCAATGTAGAACACACAAAGGGAAGTATTGGACACTCAGATGGAGATGTACTTATTCATGCCATCTGTGATGCTCTGTTAGGTGCAGCTAATATGCGAGATATTGGTTATCATTTCCCGGATAATGATCCGTCATTGAAAGGGATTGATAGTAAGATATTACTTAAAAAAACTATCAAATTATTGGATGATAACGGGTTTTCTATTGGTAATATTGATAGTACCATTGCTCTGGAAAGGCCTAAGCTTAAAGATATAATTCCACAAATGCAGATGACTTTATCTGATGTAATGGGGATAGAACCTGAAGATATTGCAATCAAGGCGACCACAACTGAGAAGCTTGGATTTGTTGGAGAACAGATGGGAATAGCTGCATATGCAACGGTTTTAATAGAGAAACGTGATTAATTAATTTTCAAGAATAGAATGGAGTTAGCAGAACTGAAATATTTCTCACACGATAACTGTAGTGTATGTAAAGTGCTTTTGCCAAAAGTAAAAGCACTAATTGCTTCAGAATATCCTCAGATGAGTTTTCAGTATATAAATATAGAGGAGAACGCACAAGAGGCCGCAGAGTATCAGGTTTATTCAGCCCCAACCATCCTTATTTTTTTTGAGGGAAAGGAATATTATCGTTTCGGTAGAAATGTTTCTTTGCAACAGGTTGATGAGGCAATTCAGCGCCCATACAGTTTATTATTTTGATAGTATGGCTACTCGTATTTTTGATCAATATGTAATGAAGATAAAGTGATATCGCAATATAACCCGTTAAGTCCTAAAGAGAATTGTTGATTGAAAAAGAGACTATTATTCATATTACTATTCTTTCTTTCGTTTGTTGTAAACGGGCAAGAGCTGCTGAAAATTCGTAAGGTTTCATTTAAGGGAAATAGGTTTATTCGATCTTCTCGTTTAGAAGATGCAATCAATATAAAAACTGCAAGCGGCATTGGTGAAAAGTTCTTTGATAAATCAGCAGATAGGTATAGTAAGGCCCTTTATGATGAAAATATTAAGCTAATAAGCTATCTATATCAGAAAGAAGGATTTTTGAATGTAAGGTTCTATCAGCCGGAAATAAAAATAACCGGCCGTGACAAAGTTAAATTGAAATTTAATTTGGATGAAGGAGAGCCTGTGCAAATCGATAAAATCACTTACACCATTGATTCCCTAACAGTTTTTGAAGACTTCTTTAATAAGAAGATAAGAAGGAATATTCGCTTGCAATCCCAGTTAAAAGTCAAAAAACGTTTTCGAGATGAATCTTATTATGCCGACCAGACTTTTATTAATGGAGAGCTTAATAATATGGGATACGCCTATGCTCAGGTTAAGCATAAACTGAAAGTCGATACAATCAATAATACTGCATCACTTAACTGGATTATTGACAAAGGAAAACAATGTTACTTCGGGCCAATTGTAGTTGAAGGTAACGAAAGGGTACCAAAAGAAAAGGTAATTAAGCAACTAAAATTTAAAACAGGTGATATTTGGTCAAGGTATGAGATTGATGAATCGCAGAAACAGATTTATAACCTGGGAATGTTTCGTGTTGCTTCAATTAAAACGCTATTGAGTGAAGAAAAACCAGATACTTTACCAACGCTCGTGGCATTAAAAGAAGCACCTCGTTGGATAACGCGGTTTGGAGTTGGATATGGTAGAGAAGATAATTTCCGGGTGTTTACAGACATTCAGTATATGGGCTTTGTAACAAAGGCGGGCAGGGCTAATTTATATGGGAAGCATTCTAGTCTCGAACCTTATAATTTTCAATTTAAATTTACTCAACCCGCTATTTTATTTCCTTTTAATTCTTTGATTGTTAATCCCTTTTTGTTAAAGCAGGATGAACCAGGTTATCGAATTGCACGGCATGGTATCAATTTTACAATGCTGCAACACTTTACAGAACGATTTAACTCCTCGATAAATTTTTATCTTGAAGAAGTGGCAGGAGATTCGGCCAGAGTGTTTGAAACAAAACCGCTAAGTCTTTCTGATTCAACGTTGGCTGATTACGGTAAGTCAGGAATTTCATTAGGTTTCGTATATTCCAGCGGGCAGCCAATATTAGATCCGGTAACAGGTTTTTCCATTGCAATAAATATCAAACGAAATGGTACTTTGGTTGAGGAATCAGTTCCGTTTTACAGATGCTTGATCGATTATCGAAATTACCTGGGAATAAAGTCTGGTTTAACAATTGCTCTTAAAACAAAAGTGGGAATGGCTATGTTGACGCAAAGTGATGAGTTAGTACCAGTAGAGGAACGTTTTTTTGCAGGAGGAAGTTATTCTGTCAGAGGCTGGGGGCGCTCTCAATTAGGGCCTAAATATCCTAATGGACAGCCAGTAGGAGGGAATAGTTTATTAGAAGGGAGCATTGAAACAAGGTATCAAATATCTCCGAAAATTGTTTTTGCAGCTTTTTGTGATGCTGGAAATGTATGGCTCGATTCGTTTAAATACCAACTTAACGACTTGCGCTATTCTGCAGGATTTAGCTTTAGATTCAAAACTCCGATCGGGCCGGTTGGACTTGATTTTGCACGACCGATTTTTGATGAAGAGAAAACATGGCAAATTCATTTTAATATTGGTAATCCATTCTGATTTATGGCGAAAAAGGTATTAAAATATATTGCTTTGATTCTGGGATTATTACTACTAATGATTGCAGGATTACTAACTTATACTCAGACAGCTTCGTTTCGTAATGTTTTGCGTCATCAGGGTTTGAAGATTCTGAATCCTAAGCTTAATGGTGAAATAAACATTGGGAAGATTCATGGTAACATATTTAACACCCTGCAATTAGCAGGTGTTTCATTGGTGTTGGAAGACTCTACAGTTTTTAGTATCGATTCAATATCGCTTAAATACCATTTAGCTGATTTCTTCAAAAAGGAAATTGAGATTGATTCAATAATGATCAATGAGCCTGAATTTTATTTGTGGTTTCTGGATAGTACAACATTAAATGTTAATCATATTTTTGAAAACTTTAATTCGTCAGATAAAAACAATGCCCCCACTTTCCCCATAATTATCGATGTTAATAATGTAATTCTAAAGAATGGTCTGGGATTTTACCAAACAGGTTATGGAAAATCTGCGATAAAGCTTAAACAAATTAATCTTGAAGCAAAAGGATACTTTAAAGATAAGCATGTAGAGATCGATTTAAATGAGTTGGAGATAAATGTTAATAATCCAGATATCGTGCTTAAAGATTGTGGTTTTCATTTTATTAAAAATGGACCCCAAATGGTTCTGGATAGTTTTTATCTCCAAACGCAGTATTCAGATATTAATCTGGAAGCAGAATATAATGGTCGAGATACTTTCAATCTTAACTTAATTGGAGCACCATTACATGAGGAAGATTTCAAAAAACTTCTTCCTGGATTACCACTGCGATCGATAGAAAGATTAGAACTTCTTGGTCAAGCGAGTAACACAGGTAGCAACATTCAACTCAAAGTTGAGAAGAGTAGAAAGTCAGTAGAATTATTCCTAAAGTCCGGTAATGTTTTTGAGCTCATAAGAGAATTAAAAAATCCGATAGGTTATAATGCAGAAATTAAACTAAAGGATTTCGCACCTGAAGAGTGGTTCTATATTGATAGTACTAATACAGAATTTAATGGTTTAGTTAAGTTACAAGGGGCTGATTTATTTAATTATAAGGATCAGCTGAAATTAAGTGCCCGATTAAATCATTCAAGTTATCATCGTTTAGTAGCTGATACATTTAATATTGACGCAATTCAGAATAAGAATGAAATTGATGCTAAATTATTATTTATTAATGATCAAACAATAGTAGAAGGACTTTTTAAAGTGAAAGATTTGTATCATGTGCCAATCTATCATGCTGATGTTGAAACAAGCAACTTGAATATAGAAGCCATTAATTCACTTGTAAAGAAAACAATTGTTAATGGTAATTTAATCATTGATGGCAGATACATTGTTTCGAAGGATAGACAAGTGAAGGTAGAAGGAAAGTTGAATAATAGTCTATTATTTGATGTGCCGGTAGATTCAATAACCTTTGTTTCAAATATAGATTCTGAAGGAATAGAAGCCGATACATTTAGGGTAGATCAACCGGGTAATACATTGTTTGGGTCTGGCGAATACAATTTTAGGGAAAGAACATATAGTGGCCAAGGCCTCCTAATGAGTAACTACTTTGATCTTTCTGAGCGTTTGGGTTTACCACCTGTGGTGTATAAATCACTGTTAAGTGATTGGCACCTTAAAGGCTCTGATACAATCATTAATTATGATGCTGAGATGAGTTTTTCAGAGGCTCAGCTAGCCGGGATTGAGTCTGACACTATAGTCGTAAAGGTAGATGGTGATTATGGGCCTGACATCATGAATGTGAAAGGTGAGATTGCTTTGAGAACTATCCAAAATGATTTTCTAAGACTGGATACCTTAGGCGTTGAATTCGATTATCAGCAGAATCAATTGTACTCAAATATTGATTTTGAGAAAACTGATACATTGACTGGGCATATGAATGTATTTATGAATTATGGGGATACAATTGCACTAAAATTTGAAAATTCGAGTGTTTCAACAAGTGATGCACAATATTATCTGCCAGACACAATCCAGGAAATAAAACTTATTGATAAATCTGTATGGATTGAAAATCTTCAGATTCTTGACCGAAAGAATGACCTCTTTAGCTTAAAAGCCGATGGATATTTGAGCCAGGATTCAACGCAGGCATTTGAGTTGGATGTGAAAAGTTTGGATTTAGGTATATTGAATAGTTTTTTAAGTAATAATGATTCAATCAAAGGACAATTGTTTTCTAATATCAAAGTTGATGGGAGATACGACTCGTTAAATATTAATGGAAAGTACCTGATTGAAGAATCAGGTTATAAAAGCATCCCAATTCCAACTTTAAAAGGAGGAATTAAGTACGTCAATGGTTCTTTATACCTTGATACATGGGTTCCTTCACTCGACAGCAGCGTTTTCGCAAATGCAGTAGTGCCTTTAAAGTTGAATTTGGATTCTCAAAAAAAACAGAGTGTCGAGCTGTCAAATGATTTTAAGGCAGGACTATATATTGACTCATTGAAAATAAGCAGTCCACAGGTATCTGAATATCAATACCTGGATGCAGGTGGATACCTGAGAGGTTCAATTCTGGCAGAAGGACAATTTACAAAGCCTGTTTTTAATGGAGAATTGGTTGTAGACAGTGGTTATGTTTTAAATCAAAAACAAGGGATTTATTACAAGGATATTAATGGGATTGTTTCTTTTAAAGACAGCACAATAAGTATTGATACTTTGTTTGTTAGTTCCGATAAAGGTTATTTCGCCAGTAAAGGAGCAATGGTGTTCGATTCAACAATTATTTCCGGCAAATTAACGTCATCCAATATTGAGACTGCAATTGATGGATTTCATGTTGTTCAGCATAGTGATTACGACGTTAATATAAGTGGTAATCCATATTATAGATCAGAGGCAGATGGCAATCCTCGGTTCGGAGGTAAAGTGCGAGTCAACAGATCGTCTTTCAACTTACCCGGACTTATTAAAACAGAAGGTCAATCAGATAATAAAGACAATGTTCCTTTGTTACTACAAGCCACTCAACAAGCAGATACAATTAATTTAGAAATTGAAGATGTTCAGAAAGGCGAGATTTCTCCATTGATCAAACAATTAAGAGGGCGACTAACCATTGATATCCCGAGAGGTACCTGGCTAAAGGGAGATGATATGAATATTGAAATTGCCGGTGATTTTGATATTGCTAAAAACGGAGATTATTTCGAGTTATTTGGCGATGTTGAGGTGGTTCGAGGTTATTACATTCTTTATGGTCGAAAATTCAATATTGAAAAGGGGGTGATAACCTTTACCGGTGGAGAAATTCCAGATCCAAGACTTGATATTACTGCTGAATATACATTTCGAAGTAGTGATAAAGAAAAGCACATCCTAAGATTATCTGTTACTTCCTTGGTATCAAAGCCAGAAATTGCATTCACCCTTGATGATGATGCTATCTCAGAATCCGACGCAGTTTCAATCATGATCTTTGGTAAAACAATGGATGAATTAAGCTATGTTGGACAAAATGGAATTATTGGTTCTGTAGGTTCCAATATGTTGGCCAATATGATTACTTCATCGCTGAATTCGACAATAGGACAGCGCTTGAAATTAGATATGATTGAAGTAAACTCAACAGAGAATTGGCAAAGTGCTGCATTTGTAGTTGGTAAATACTTGACAAATGACTTGTTTGTTATTTACCAACGTGGTTTTGGAGAAACTGAAGATGACGAAATAACCCCTGAAACAATTACGTTGGAATACGAATTAAGTAAACTTTTATTCTTTAGATTGCAGGGTGGGAGTTCCAAAACATCTGGTTTTGATGTAATTTTGAAATTTGAATCCTCTAAATAGTCAAGTCATGATGAATGTAAAGGAAATAAAAGATAAGTATAGTGATATCTGTAATTATCTATCGCACAAGAATATTAAGGATAGCTTGGATGTGTTACAGGTATTGGTAAAGGAATCGCAGAACGGTGACTTGATTGATAATCATTATAATATTGAATTTACCTATAAAAATATACTAAAGTACACGGTTGAGGGGATTTCTGATCCTGAACGACAAAAAATCTACAATCATCTGGTCAGAGATGTCTATCATCTGGCAGATAAAGTGGCAGATCTGTTGTTGAGTAAATATTCAGGGGAACTTATTTATGAAATCAGGAATAAATATGATGTTGAAAGTTTTCAATCGATAATAGGTGAAATTAATACATTATGGAGTAGTATTGAATTGCAGAAAGTAGTTGACCCAACTGCTGAAAATAAGCCTGAATTTCATCGGTTGATAAATGACTTGTTTCATATTATTTGGTCATACTCTACCATCGGAAATAATAATAAAGAGCTATTGAGTCAACTGTTTAAGAGTAATACCTTTCCGGTTCATTATAAGTCAGTTCTGATTGGAGGTATTAATCTTTCACTAATGAATGCGTATTCGTATGATTATATGCAATTACTACTTGAGTTATCTGACCATCCACAAGATGAGGTAAGTGGTCGTGCGATTGTGGCATTGATTTTATCACTTAACCGCTATGATGCCCGATTACCGTTATACCCAGAGTTGTACACGCAATTGTTTATGATGATTGAAGAAAAAGGGCTTCAGGCTGTCATACAAAGTGTGGTGATTCAGCTAATACGTACCCGTGAGACTGAACGGATATCGCAAAAGTTAAATGACGAGATTCTGCCAGAAGTTGTTAAAATGCACCCAAAACTAAAAGATAAGCTCGATCTGGATAATCTTATAAGTGATAGTCTGGCAGAAGGCAAAAATCCTGATTGGGAAGATGTTTTTAAAGATTCTCCAAATTTAATGGATAAGATGGAAGAATTGACACAATGGCAAATGGAAGGTGCTGACGTTTTCCTATCTACCTTTAAGCACCTGAAACATTTCTCATTTTTTAATGAGATAACCAATTGGCTATTGCCATTTTACCCTACACAGCCCGAAGTTCAGCATGCGTTGCTAAATGAAGATGCTGTTTTTAGTAACCAATCATTGCTTGACGGACTTGCTTCATCACGTTTTTTGTGTAACTCCGATAAATATTCGTTAATTCTCAGTATTCCTCATATGCCGCAAATTCAGAAAGAAATGATGGGGCAAATGTTTTCAGCTGAAATTGAACAAATGGTTGAGATGCAAAAGGACGAGGCTATGTTGCAAGCGAATCAGAAAAAACTAATATCCAGTAACCAGTTTATTCAGGACTTATATAGGTTGTTAAAAGTCCATCCGCAGAGGCATCAGTTTGATGATTTTTTTGCGCAGAAAATGGATTTTCATAACCGTTGGTTTTATAAACAATTAACGGATGATGGCTCGTTAAGAGAAATTGGAGAGTATTATTTTAAAAAGAATTACTTCAATGATGCACTGGAAATTTTTGATAGTTTAAATGATAAGGAGGTAGAGGAGATAGTTCAGAAAAAAGCTTATTGTTATCAACAATTAGGTAATTATGCAGAAGCTTTAAAGTGTTATCTGCAAGCAGATTTGATCAAATCAGAAAGTGTTTGGAACAAGAAAAAAATAGCTCTCTGTTATCGTCATTTAAAGAACCCACAAATGGCACTGCAGTATTATAAGGAAGCAGAGAAGTTTGGTCCGGATAACTTGCATACACAAGTATTGATTGGACATTGTCTTCTGGAACTAGAGGATTTTGAAGAAGCGTTAAAATATTATTTTAAGGTTGAATATTTGGATCCTGGAAACAATAAAGTTGGTCGACCTATTGCATGGTGTTCCTTCGTTTTAGGTAAGTTTGATCAGGCCGAGAAATATTATCATAAACTATTAGTATCTGAGAAAAATAAGCATGACCTGATAAATCTTGGACACACTTTATGGTGTAAGAAAAATCGCAAAGAAGCGTTGTCTTATTATCAAAAAAGTATACAGTTAGCTAATCATTCATTGGTGGAATTCATTGAAACTTTCGAGGGTGATATTTCTTATTTGCGAAAACATGGTATCGAATCAGGCGACATTCCTTTAATGCTGGATCAAATCCGTTATTCGTTAGAAAGCTAGAGTAAGTAGGAATGGCTAAGAAGAAAATAAGCTGGGAATTATATAGCTATGGTGAGTATAGTCGTTGGGAACGAACGTCTAAAAAATTACCAAAACTCCTAAAGATTACGGATAAAATTCGAATACAGCCTGATATTGAATTTGGCTATGTAATTAAAATAAAGGGAGCAAAAGGTAAGGTAGTTGAATTTTGTATCGACCATCCGCCATTCAAGAATGATCAAGGAAAAGTAATGCCTTCATTTAAGGGAGAATACTTTGTCAATTCAAATGATTATGAGTTTTTTCTTGGAGATACAGTATGGGAACCCTATGATGACAAGGCAGGAGAGTGGACACTTACTACACAAATGGATGGGAAGGTGATTGCACAAAAGACTATCACACTTCATTTGTGATTATTTTAGTTCATCAATACCATTATCAAAAACATGATAAACCCAAGTAACGCAATAATAAGCGCTACTTCAATAATCGAATAAATCAAGATCTTACGTTTTAGTTTAATCGTGATATCTGTTTCCTTTTTCATCGTTTCTCCTTCTGCGCAATTTGTATTATACTCAATTTGCAAACATACAAGGCAAAAAGGGAAAATCAAGATTCTTTAACAGTAATTAACAGGTAGTTGACTTTTTTTAACCATAGCTAACGCTAAGTGCATGTATTTATTTCGTCAAACAATGTCAAAGCATTTGATTTAAAGATGGTAGTTGAATGTTAACTCAGATGTTTTTTAATTTTCCTGATTAAATCTTCTGGTTGAAAAGGTTTACTAATATAGTCATCCATTCCCGAGGCCAAACACTTCTCTTTATCTTCAGGAAAAGCATTAGCCGTCACTGCGATAATTGGCGTGTGTGTACCTGTGCTTTTTTCAATTTGCCTTATCTTTTCAGTGGCTTTGAAACCATCCATAATTGGCATTTGTACATCCATTAAAATAAGGTCGTATTTAACTTTGCCAAACTTGTCGAGGGCTTCTTTACCATTAAAAGCTACTTCAATTTTCTTTACTTCATCTTTAATGTATAAGATGATAATCTGTTGATTACTGAAATTGTCCTCAACAAGCAATATGTTAGCATCGCCAATCTCAACCACAGGCTTAAAGTAGTTCTCTGATTGCTTTGTCGGAGGTTTAATGTTTTCGATCGATTGGCTTTTGACATTTTCCTTAAACGAAGCTGAAAATTCAATTATTGTTTTAACCGAATCAGGTATTATTTCGATTGTGTTGCCATCCATCTCAATAATCTTTTGAGTAATTCCTAAATCAAGATGGTTAATGTATTTTGATCGATTTAAATGGATTACATCAGTGGAGTGAGGCACATTTTCACCAAGGTCTGATTTTGGAATAGGAACAACTGTGTTGCTAATGATTCTGAATTTTAAAACAATCTTATCTGGCAACAACTCTTTTCTCGAAACTTCGATGTTAACTGTTTTAAGCTCTGATTTATTGTATTTGAGAAGGCTGTTGAGCAGGTTAAGAAACACTTGCTTTATTTTAATGCTGTTACCCACCAAATTTGTCGGGATATCCGCAGAAAGAGAAAGGCTGAACTTTTTCTTGTTTTGCTCATCCTGAAAGAGTTTAATAGTGTTGTTGATGGTTGAATAAAGGTTAAAGCTCACCTCTTCTGCAGGTATCTGGTTAAAATTGGTTTTAGACGCTGCCACCATATTATTCACAACATTGACAAGGTTGTTCGATGATGCATGTATAGTGTTGATATAATCGCGCTGATCATCATTAAGGCTTGTTTTTTCAAGAATATCAATGATTCCTGTGATATTACTTAATGGCGTTCTTATTTGATGCGATAATTTGGAGATAAGTTCTTCCTGAGTTTTTGTGAAATTTTGAGAGTCGAGAACCCGACGTTCTTTTCTGAGTATTATTTCTGTGTATGTATAGTGAATAGCATAAGTCGTTACAAAAAATATAAAGTAGAAGGACAAAAAGACCATCTTTTCTGTGAGTGTATATTTTTTTGCTTGAGCAACTATATTGGCATCATTTAAAACCAGAATAACCAAGGAAATAATTGCAAGGAAAAGCATTGAGAAAATGGCACCACGTCGCATCCCCATTAGTGATATTATAAATGGAGGAAAGAGAGCTGCCCAAATAATATTGATACCAGTACTGCTACCATATACAACAAAATACAAGAAAGTCACACTGGAAAAGAAAAATAAGGAGTTTTGCATGCCTTTAGCTCGCGAATTCCGGCTGAGGTACACAAAATGAAAAGCAAATATTAAACTAAGAGTAAGTAAAGGAATTGCATAAAATATATCTTCAGTTCTTAAGCAAATAATTCCTTCAACAAAGACGATACAGAACAAGAAGAAATTAATCAGGTTGTTGATTAACATTGGTGTCTGCTCTTCAACCTCCAATTTTTCTTTATTGTCTGGTTTAAATAAAGTGAGAAATTTATTTAGTAGTTTCATTCGTCAGTTTAGTTTATAATCACAACATTTTGAAAATAGGCAATTTTTAGGTACCGTTGTTGGCAATTTTATATTATTAAACTTTTTAATTGCCTCAATGTTCTGAATGATTTTTGTTTATGTAAATATTATAATCTCTTCTGGTAATGAGACCGCAAAAATAAGCGAAAACTTACTGAAATTAAATTTCAATACTTTTTTTTGAAATTCAATAAAAATATTTGAAAATCTTGTAACAGTTGAAGGCGCAAAAAACGTATGAATTGAGAAAATATATAAGATCATGAATAAAATTTTATTGTCATTTTTGAGCAGTTTAATAATAAGTACTGCACTGAAAGCAAAAGACCATGTTCCAACAGCGGAAGAGTATCAGGCATTTCTAAATACAAAAACACTGGTTGTGATGGATGCAAATCCTATGAGTGATTTTAATTTCAAGATCAAAGAAGTAATGGAATCTGTTTGGACTTTAACAGACTTCGAGTTTATAACCAATGAAGAGTTCGAGGATAAAAGAAATGATCCGGCTTATTCATTCTTACTAACGACGGTGGCAACTTTTGATGCAGATAAAACAAAGGCCAGATATAATTTTTTGAGTTTACTACTCGGAGAAACTGATACCCAGGTAAGGGATCTACCTGATCTATGCTCTCTACCTTTATCATATCTGAGAGTTGAAGATACGAGCTATGCCTATAAGTTAGAGGCCTTTGTTCGCTTTATGCAGGATCATGTTAATTTAATGAATAAGCAGCCAGAGCTCATCAAAGCCAATGCATTTAAGTATTATAACAATAATGTTAAATCGCTGGTTGGGAAAACTTTGTATCTAGTTAAGGAGGATTTGGCTCCTGAAGTAAATTCATTAGCGAAAATCAAAAGTATCTACCCATATGACGTTAAAATTGTGAGCCAGGAAGAAGTTGAAGATGCAATTGAGCGAAAGGATAATAAAGTGGTGTTTATGCACAAAGTAGGCCCAGAAGGTACTAAATATAAAGCCCGATGCTACAAGATTTTGATAGGAGCTGATAGTTCAACTTTTTTCTATTTTGATTATCATATGGTTAATAAAAAAAATAGAGATGGCTTGTTACCGAAGGATTTTAAGAAAATGGCATCGTAGAGCCTACGATGCTAAATATTTGGTTGTAAGTAAATCAATATGCTACGAGTGATATAAATCTTGTCAATTTTACGTAGGTAATTGATTCATCATTCAAAAACTTAATTAATTTTGTAGGATTGTTAAACAGCAGAAAAGTTCGCTATGTCCTTAACAAACCGTAAAAAAAACAATTTGGTCCCTGAACCTGCGCTACGCAGGATGCCGTGTTATCTTGCATACCTGAAGTTGGCACAGAAGGAGGGGTTGAAGCATATATCATCCACTTTGATTGCTCGTGATATGGGGGTTGACCCTACACAGGTGACTAAGGATTTATCTTATACAAGTATAGTAGGAAAAACGAGAGTGGGCTACGAGGTTGAACCTCTGATTGACGTGTTAGAGGATTTTCTTGGCTTTACAGTTGTGGATGAAGCCTATTTATTTGGTGTAGGAAGTTTGGGTAAGGCATTACTGCACGATCACGGTTTGAAACAATTTGGATTGAAGGTCGTGGCCGCTTTTGATGTAGATCCGGAGGTGGTTGGTAAAACAATTGAAGGTGTGCCTATTTACCATTTTGAAGAACTGGTGAATATGCATGAAGAAACAGCGAAAATTGGAATTTTGACTGTGCCTGTTGATAAAGCTCAGGATGTTGCAAATAAGCTGGCTGAAGTTGGTATAAAAGCTATATGGAACTTTACACCAGTACGAATTAAGGTTGAAGATAATGTTGTTGTTCAGAATACATCATTATATGCACATTTGGCTGTAATGTTCAATAGAATGAAAGCAGAATAATAGTAATAAGATTAAGATATAGATAAAAAAGGTGCAACGCGAGTTGCACCTTTTTTATGCTTAAAATGTTAATGTAAATTTGGTTGCCTTTTCAGGTTCCGAGTAAGCTGTAATATTTCCACCGTGCAGACGAAGTATTTGCTTTGAAAGACTTAAGCCAATACCTGAACCTTTTGGTTTGGTTGTAAAAAATGGAATGAAAATTTTATCCAGTACATTGGGCAAGATTCCTTGTCCATTATCAATTATTTGAATTGTAATCCGTCCTCTTTGATTAAGGAATGCATTGAGCTGTATCTCAGGATTGTCAGTGGAATCTAAAGCTTGTATTGCATTTTTGACCAAGTTGATGATAACCTGCTCAATTAGTTTTTCATCGGCAGATAATTCCAGTGAATTAGGTTCAATATTGATTGTACACTTAATACCTTTGGCCTTTATCTCTTCCGAATGTAAACCTTTTATGTTGTTCAATAGCTTACTAACAGGGAAAATTGAGAAAGTTGGAGTTGGTATTCGTGTTAAGTCACGATAAGTATTGACAAAATGTAAAAGTCCATCTGTCCTTTTATGAATGGTTTCGAGAGCACCTTCAACCTCTTTGATGGTGTCAATATCATCTTCCTCTATGTTCTTATCTTTTAAGTTCTCAGATAAATCCTTTAATATCATTGTAATCGTTGAAGATAATGAGGAAATAGGCGTAATGGAGTTCATTATTTCATGAGTGAGTACTCGTATTAACTTTTGCCATGATTCCATCTCCTTTTCTTCTAACTCATCCTGAATGTTTTTAATGGAGGTAAGCAGAATGGTTCGATTATGAATCTTAAACTCAGTTGCATAAATGGCCAATTGCAATAGCTCATCCTTTTCTTGGACCCGAATAAGCGTGTTTTCCCCATGTCGAATGGTTAGGAGCTTTTGAACCAGTTCAGGACTAAAATCTTTTAATGACTGAATATTGTTAAGTGCACGAACCTGAAAGAGTTTTTTGGTAGCATTATTAATGAGTTCTACTTTGCCATCTTTACCATAAGCAATCAAGGATATACCAATATGCTGGATGACTGTTTGTAAGTAGTAATAATTCTCTTCCTTTTCAGCTCTAACTTCCTGAAAATCTTTTATAACTTCATTAAATGATTTTTTAAGTTTGTCAAAAGATGAGTCAAGGCTCTCCACTTGAAAGGTTCTTGTGAAATCAGAATAACGAATGGATTCTAAAAAATTGTTTAATACCCTATTGGTTCTGTCAACATAGTGAATCATTGCAAAAATTTGGAAAGCAATGAGTAGACCAACCAATACCAGGGTCATTGTAAGTTCGGTATTGAAGAATAGGTAGAAGAATGCAAAAATAGACCCTGCTAATAGCAAGGTCCTCACAATGAAGTTTATTCTAAAGTTATTATAAACCATGTTTTTCCAGTCTTCGATATAAAGATGTTCGAGTAAGTCCTAAATCAGCAGCAGCTTTCGATACATTACCACGATTCATACGCAATACTTTCTCAATAATCTGTTTTTCGATTTCTTCAAGGTTATAGGTATCAAATTCAAAACCTTCCGAAGAAGTTGGTAATGATGAAAGTTGAAAATCACTTTCCTCAAGATTTGCCGATTCACTCATTATTACCGTGCGTTCCAGAATGTGTTGAAACTCTCTGACATTTCCAGGCCATGGATAGTTAGTCAATTTCTTAATAACCTTAGCCGATAGCTTGTTGACTTTTTTCTTGTATTTTTTTGAGAATATCTTTAAAAAATGGTCGGCCAAAACAGGAATATCTTCAGGCCGTTCTCTCAATGGCGGCAGCTCAATTTCGACTGTGTTGATTCTATAAATTAAATCCTGACGATAGCTATCTTCCATTGCCATCTGTTTCAGATTCATGTTGGTTGCACAGATCAGACGAATATCAATTGGTTTAGATTTATTAGCACCGACTCGAGTTACTTCTCTACGTTCTAAAACAGTTAATAATTTAGCTTGAAGTGGTAAAGAGAGGTTTCCGATTTCATCCAGAAATATTGTTCCTTTTGAAGCAAGTTCAAAACGTCCCGGTCGATCAGCTTTAGCATCAGTAAATGCGCCTTTAACGTGTCCAAAGAGTTCACTCTCAAACAAGGTTTCACTAAGAGCACCTAGGTCAACACTTATAAAACTTTCGTTGTTACGCAGTGAGTTTCGATGAAGTGCTCTGGCTACAAGTTCTTTACCTGTCCCATTTTCTCCAAGAATAAGCACATTAGCATCTGTTGCCGCTACCTTTTTAATGGTATTGAATACGTTTTGCATGCCTGGCGAAACCCCAATGAAATCAGCAAATGGTTGATCTAAGATGGTATTTATTTCTTTTTGCTTTGATTTCAGATCCTTCACCTCATTTCGTGATTGGCGAAGTTGAATCGCAGAGTTAACAGTTGCAAGTAGCTTCTCGTTTTGCCAGGGTTTAAGAATAAAATCGGTTGCACCAGCTCTTATAGCTTTAACCGATTTTTCTACATCGCCATATGCTGTTATAAACAAAACAACAGCCAAAGGATCAATCTGAAGTATTTTTTCTAACCAATGAAAACCTTCTTGACCACTAATTGCATCTTTTGTAAAATTCATATCCAAAAGAATAACATCAAAAGAATCGTCAGCCATTAAAGCAGGTATCTTATTCGGATCAGTTGAAGTAGCAATGTATTCAACATGTGGTTTTAGTAAGAGTTTTAATGCAAATAATATATCGGCATTATCATCTATTGCTAATATACGTCCAGATTTTTTTGTCATCTTATTTTGTTTTTCGATACTAAATATACCATAAAATACGTACAACAACCTTAAAATATGTACGAAAGCGTACGGTTTATTTTGCACTTGCACCATCCAAAAAGGGTGCCGTTTTTATAATTGCCTTGATTATAAGGCGTTAATGCTTGTGGCATAAAAAGTGATGAAATATTCTTGAAGAATTGATATACATTAGTGTCGTTAATTTGAAGAGAGATTGTTGTAAGTGTCAGGTTGTTAGTTTATTGTCGGTTGTGTGTGATTGGTTTATAACAAGTTGTACTTACCGTAGGGGAGATTTATTAAGTCATTATAAGTAAAAACAGATGTTCGGTTTCGTACAATGATGTTTCGAAACCGTACATAATCGAAATAGATATGATTCATGCCCGTAATTTGACTAAGACTGTTAGAAGTGGTGCAATTGAGACAACCATTCTGCAAAATGTCAACTTAGACATTGAGCAAGGGGAATATGTTGCAATCCTTGGTCCGTCTGGAAGTGGGAAAACTTCTTTAATCAATACAATTGGGTTGATTGAGCAACCTACCTCAGGGGAGTTATTTTTTATGGGGCATGAGGTAAGCCGTTTAAAGGAACGACAACGAAGCAATCTTCGACGTGGAGGTATTGGATTTATTTTTCAGAACTTTGGATTAATTGATGAATTGAATGTATACGAGAATATTGAATTACCTCTACAGTATTTAAAATATTCAAATAAATCAAGGCAAATTAAAGTCAATGAGGTCATTTCTAAATTGCAATTATCTCATTTGCGACAATATTTTCCAAAACAATTATCGTCATTACAAAAACAATTGGTTGCTATTGCCCGGACAGTTGTGATAAATCCTGACTTAATAATTGCTGATGAACCAACAGGTAATTTATCTTCATCGTGTGGAAGTAAAGTCATGGAGATATTATCGGGATTAAATGAAGAAGGATATACAATAATAATGGCTACACATTCTGCTATGGAGGCAGATCGTGGTCAACGAATTGTTCAACTTTTTGATGGACATATTATTACCGAAAAACTAACAAACAGATTGTAATGATGCTTAACCATCATATTAAGGTTGCTATTCGAAATATTCGTAAACAAGGAATATACGCCTTGCTGAATATTTTCGGACTGTCAGTAGGTTTAGTATTGGGATTGTTTGTTATCCTGCTTGTGCGAAACGAGCTAAGTTATGACACTTCCTTTTCTGACAGTCACCAAGTGTTTCGGATGGCTACAGAAGGTGTACTAGGTAATAACGTAATAAATAGTGCAACATCTCCAATGCCACTTGCTCACGTGTTGGATGAAATGGATGAGGTTGAAAGTGTAGTTCGATTCATTCCTGGAGCTAACAATGTTGTTCAGTATGACGATAAACTTTTTAATGAAAGTGGCTTTGTTTTTGGAGATGCTAACTTCTTTCAAATATTTGATTTAAATATTATAAATGGAGATACTTCTGTTTTACTAGACAAACCAAGGCAGGTTATCGTAGATCAGGAAGTTGCAGAAAAGTATTTTGGTAGCTCAAATCCTGTTGGGAAACACATCGAACGTGAGGGAATTAGTTATGAAGTTGTTGGGGTGTGTGAAAATTTACCTTCAGCTACTCATTTTAATTTCGACTTTGTAGCATCATTAAGTACAATTGATGAAATTTTGCTTAAAAAAGGAGATTCTGCCTATGTGAAAAATTGGAAGTCGGATTGGTTATACCTCAATTGTTATACATACATAAAGTTAAACCCTGAAACAAACCAACAAGATTTTATTAAAAAGGTAAATGATGCTAAAGATCTGTTACTAGCTCCACAAGTAAAAGAAGTAATGGAAACGGAACTTTCAACAGATAGTATCGAGTTATCTTTTTTTGCGCAGAATATTCGAAGTATCCACTTTGCATCACACTTAGACGGTGAATTGAAAGCAAATTCAAAACCAATATATGTCAAATTGTTTGTTTTTGTGGCCATTTTTGTGCTACTCACCACCTGCATTAATTTCATGAACTTAACAACGGCTAAGTTAAGAGTGAAATATAGAGAAGTTGGTTATCGGCAATTGGTTGGAGCAACACGACCACAACTAATATCTCAATTCTTAGTTGAGGCACTTGTTTATGGTTTAGGTGCTATGTTTATAGGAATGGTGCTATTGGAATTAGTATTGCCATTTTTAAATGCATTTTTTGAGCTGAATTTGCAGTTTAGTTTTATGAAAGGATGGATTGATTTCTTTGGTATATTATTGATCCTGCTGTTCATTGGCTTGTTAGCAGGGAGCTTTCCAGCCTTTTTCTTTTCAGGAAGAAAACCAGAAAAACTTATTTCAGGTATTTATAATATTGGGAAAACTGGATTTGTAATACGCGGATTACTTGTAACCAGTCAATTTGGTGTCGCCATGTTTTTAGCAGTTGTAGCTTCGGCAATGTGGTGGCAAATCAACTATGTAAAAACAAATGAACATGGTTTTGAAACTGATAATATTCTTGTTGTTGAGAGAGGTCATGCTGTTCGCAATAATTTAAGTGAATTTAAGAATGAAATTAAGTCAATTTCGGGAGTTAATCTTGTAAGCGCATGTAATAGTTTGCCAGGAGATGATTACTATCAAGGGACTTTTCGGCTGAGCAGTGGAAATGGAGAAAAAGTGATAATGCTTCCGATTAACTATGTGGATGAAGAATATTTTAAAGTTCTTGGATTGAAACTCAAACAAGGGCGATTTCTAAGTAGTGAACTTGGTGATAGCTTAGGGGTAAATCTTAATGTTGCTGCTGTAAATTACCTTGATCTTCGTAAACCACTTGATAAAGAAATTGAAGTATTTGGTAAAGATAAGTGGGTACTAAATACAGTAGGAGTAGTTAAGGATTTTCATTATGAGTCTTATTTTACAGAAGTTAAACCGCTCGCTTTAATTTTATTACCTGAAAAAATGCGGTTCGAATATATATTGATCAAATTAAGAAACGATGCCGCTGTTAATTTTGATGATATTCGGGAAGTATGGGATAAATACTCAGATGGAGCTCCCTTTGTTTATAACACATTAAATAACCGCGTAGATAGTTTATACGAAGAGGATGTTCGTATTGCAAAAATTATGTCGGTGTTTGCCTTTTTGTCACTTTTTGTGGCATTACTAGGCGTGATTGCACTGGTTGCTTTTATTATAGAATATAAGTCAGACGATATATCCATTAAAAATGTACTTGGAGCACCAAGACAGGCCGTCATGAAACAAGTATTTTCCATGTATGGAATATATGTGGTTGTTGGTGTTGTGATGGCTTCATTTCCGGCATTCTGGGCCATACAGGCTTGGGGAAATACCTACGCTTATTTTGATTTTATTGGAACAGGAACATTTTTCTTCTGGGGTTTTATCTTAGTTGCATTGTCCTTAGGTGTTACATTTATTCAGACTTTCAGGGGTGCCAACCTTCGTTCATTTTCTGTATAAGACAGTAATCTTTGTTGTGATTTATATTGTTCAACGATGGATTTATCTTGCTTTCATGCTCAATATCAATTAACACTTCTTTTTAAGGCGTCTATATGAAAAAATTCGATATATTTGCGCGACTAAGAAATGAACTTCGTCAAAACGAATTATAAAAATTATTAACAAATGCAGAACAAAGGAGCTATTAGACTTTTTGCCATTTTATTGGTATTAGTCAGCTTATATCAATTGATGTTTACATTCCAGACTCGTAGAGTGGAAAATGTGGCGAAAGAGATAGCAGGTGGCGATCCGGATAAAGAATTTGCCTACCTGGATTCAATAAAAAACGAGACGGTTTATAACTTTTTATGGGTGGCTCGTAAGTATACCTACCAAGAGTGTAAAGAGCGAGAAATAAATTTTGGCCTCGACTTAAAAGGAGGTATGAACCTGATTCTTGAGGTTAAAGTAGCTGATGTTGTTCGTGCCCTATCGAATTATAATACAGACGAGACTTTTGTAAAAGCTTTAAGAGCTGCAGAGGAGGCAGAAAAAAGTTCTTCTGAAGATTTCATCAAGTTATTTGGTGAGGAGTTTAGCAAGATTGATGCCAACGCTCAGTTAGCAACTATTTTCAATACTGTTGAGTTGAAAGAACGTGTACGTTATAACTCGACCAATGAAGAAGTTTTGAAAGTTATCAAGGAAGAGTCTGAAAGTGCTATTGATAATGCCTTTAATATTCTACGTTCACGTATTGACCGTTTTGGTGTGACACAACCAAATATTCAACGTTTAGAAAAGGCTGGTCGTGTTTTGGTTGAACTACCAGGTGTGACTGATCCACAACGTGTTCGTAAATTATTACAGGGTACTGCAAGTCTTGAATTCTGGGAAACATACGAGAACTCAGAGTTATTCCAATATCTTGTTCAAGCTGATGCTAAAGTGCGGGAAATGGAAGCTGCGAAAGCACCGGTTAGTGAACCAGAAACAGAAGAAGTTGTATCTGAAGAAACAGAAGAAGAAACGTCTTTAGTTGATCAATTAGCGGCTGAAGCAACGGGAGCTGATTCATTAGAAGTTGCTTCTGCTAAATCATTATTCACTTACTTGATGCCGTTACCTCAGCAACAGGGGCCTGTTGTCGGGATTGCTTTGTCAAGAGATACAGCTGAAGTTAATGACTATCTTTCAAATTCAACTGTTAGAAGTCTTTTCCCAAAAGATGTTCGTTTCAACTGGACGGTTAAACCAATCGATCAGGAATACATGTTGAATGTGGCAAAAAGCTATGGTAAGAGTGTTAATGAAAAAGAAACAGCATATCAACTTGTAGCTATTAAAGTTAGTACGCATGATGGTCGTGCTCCTTTAGAAGGAGACGTAATTACATCAGCTCGTAGCCAAACTAACCAACGAGGTCAATTTGAAGTTAGCATGAGTATGAATGCAGAAGGAGCTAAAACATGGTCACGCTTGACAGGTGCCAATGTTGGTCGTAGTATTGCCGTGGTTCTGGATGGATTTGTTTATAGTTTTCCAACAGTTAACCAAAAGATTGATGGAGGTCAAAGTCAGATTACAGGTAACTTTACACCGGAAGAATCTCAGGATTTAGCAAATATTCTTAAGTCAGGTAAATTACCTGCTCCAGCACGTATTGTTGAAGATACTGTGGTTGGTCCTTCACTTGGTCAGGAAGCAGTTGACAGTGGTTTAACTTCTTTCATTTGGGCATTTATTGTTGTATTAATTTACATGTTATTATATTACGGTATTCGTGCTGGTTGGGTTGCGGATTTCGCATTGGTAGCTAACATGTTTTTTATAATGGGTGTTTTAGCATCCTTTGGTGCTGTATTGACACTTCCTGGTATTGCCGGTATTGTCTTAACAATTGGTATGTCGGTTGATGCCAATGTACTTATCTATGAACGAATAAAAGAAGAATTGCGTTCCGGGAAAGGTATTCAATTGGCTATAAAAGATGGATATCGAAATGCATTCTCTGCAATTATTGATGCCAATGTTACAACATTCTTAACTGGTGTAATTTTATTCTTATTTGGAACAGGGCCTATTAAAGGTTTTGCTACCACTTTAATGATTGGTATTGCAACCTCTTTTTTCTCGGCCATTTTTATTACGCGTTTGATCTTTGAACAAATGCTAAGTAAGAATAAGACATTAGTTTTTGATACTAAGGTGACACGCAATTTATATAAGAACCTTCATGTGAAGTTCCTTGAAAAGAAAAACATGTTCTTCGTTATTTCAGGTATTTTCATTGTGTTGTCAATCGGTTCTCTTGGTGTTCGAGGTCTGAAGCAAGGTATTGACTTTACTGGTGGGCGTACTTTTGTTGTGCGTTTTGATGAGAAGGTTTCATCAGTGGACGTTCAGAAAGCACTTAGCGATGAGTTTGAAGGTGCACATGTTGAGGCAAAACAATTTGGTAATGAAGGAAACCAGGTGCGCATTGCAACTAACTTCATGATTGAAGAAAACTCTGAGGAGATTGATAATAGTGTAGAAGGAAAATTGTACAACGGGCTTAAGTCATTTATCAAGGGTAATGTTACTCAGGACGAATTCCTATCAGATTACCGCATGAGTTCTCAGAAGGTCGGCCCAACTATTGCAAGCGATATTAAGAAGAATGCAGGTCTGGCAATTGGGTTTAGTTTAATAGTAATCTTCCTCTATATCTTAATTCGTTTCCGTAATAAAGAATATGGATTTGGAGCTTTGGCAGCTTTGGTGCATGATGTATTAATTGTATTAGGTGTATTCTCATTAACCTATTCAATTATGCCATTCTCTATGGAGATTGATCAGTCATTTATAGCGGCAATCCTAACTGTGATTGGATACTCAATTAACGATACGGTAGTTGTATTTGACCGTATTCGTGAATACTTCAAGTTGTACCCTAAGCGCGCCAAAGATGAAGTTGTAGATGCAGCCCTTAACTCAACAGTGAGCCGTACTGTAAATACTTCATTAACCACTTTTGTAGTATTGTTAGTGATATTCCTTTTTGGAGGTGAAGTTATCCGTGGATTTGTATTTGCATTAATGGTGGGTGTACTGGTAGGTACTTACTCTTCATTGTTTATAGCAACTCCAGTCGCTTTCAATTTCATTAATAAGAAGGCAAAGAAGAAGTAATTCTAAATAATATAAGAAGTAAGCCCCATGGATTCTGCCATGGGGCTTTTCTTTTATAAAGATGATGCTATTTTATTATCTTTGAATCTGAAAAATAAAGATATGAGTACGATTCTGTTTATTTCCGGCGGAGAAGTTATAATTGTAATTTTGGTTGTATTGTTGTTATTTGGCGCCAAAAGCATCCCTGATGTAGCCAGAATGCTGGGGAAAGGAATGAATGAGTTCCGACGTGCTTCAGATGAAATTAAGCGCGAATTTAGAGCCAATACAAGTGATATTACAGATGTTGTTGAGGAAACGAAAAGTGAGCTTAATAGCGAGATAAAAGAAGTTAGTTCAGCTGTTGAAGAAGATACCTCGGGTATTGATCCATATAACTTAAATGATAATTCAACAGAAGATGATTTGGATTCTGGAAATAAAACTGACACTCCTCCACTCAAAGAAGACGGTTCCGTGTCACGTGAAGATTCAATCGATTAATATATAAAGTTTTTATGCCTCCAATTTTGTTTTTACTAGCCGGTTTTGTGCTATTGTTTTTTAGTGGTGACTGGCTCGTGAAATCGAGTGTGCAGTTAGCGCGTCACTTTAAAGTATCTACGCTTGTTATCGGTGTAACAGTTGTTGCCTTTGGTACCTCGGCACCCGAGTTATTGGTCAGCCTTCGCGCAGTGTTTGATGGAGCTGCAGATATCTCAGTTGGAAATGTTGTAGGCTCCAATATTGCCAATGTGGCCCTGGTTTTGGGGATGGTAGCAATTGTTTATCCGGTCAAAGTTAAAAAGAAAGGAGTTTGGTTTGATTGGCTCATAATGATGGCTGCAACTGTAGGATTGATAATAGCAAGTCAAAACCTGGAACTTAGCATTATTGAAGGATTAGTGTTTTTGATTTTACTGGGGTTATATATTGCCTGGTCAGTATATCATAGTCGCAGGCAGAGTAAGTCTCAAGATAAAATAGAGGAACCGAGCATGATGCTTTGGAAGGCTTTGCTTTTATTTTTATTGGCTGCAATAGGACTTTATTTTGGAGCCGATTGGCTGGTTGTTGGAGCGAAAGATATAGCTAAGAATTTAGGTGTAAGTGAACGGGTAATCGGCATCTCCGTTGTAGCAATTGGAACCAGTGTGCCTGAATTAGCAACATCATTAATGGCTGCCATAAAGAAAGAAACAGATATTTCAATTGGTAACATTATAGGTTCAAATATTTTTAATATATGGGCAGTCCTCGGTACAACCTCTTTTATTAAGCCAATTAATGTTAATGCATCTATGGTATCTATAGATTATTGGTGGATGTCAGCAATTTCAGTATTATTGTTTGTTGCTATACTGCCTTTATCAAAGGGGTTGGTAAGTCGTTGGAAAGGAGCTATCCTATTATTTATATATGTATTATATATTTACCTCTTATTCATTTAAAGTATGATTCATTGTCAACAAATACGGAAAAGTTATGGTAATCTTGAAGTTCTAAAGGGGATAAACCTGGATATTGAGGCGGGTGAAGTTGTTTCAATTGTTGGTGCCAGTGGTGCCGGCAAAACAACACTTTTACAAATATTAGGGACTTTAGATAAACCATCTTCTGGAGAAGTAGTTGTTGATGGAATCAACTTGAATAGTTTAAGTGGTAAAAATTTGTCGAAATTTCGAAATACGAAGATAGGGTTCGTCTTTCAGTTTCATCAACTATTGCCAGAGTTTACTGCCCTTGAAAACGCAATGCTGCCAGCTTTAATCTATGGTAAATCAAAGAATGAGGCGGAACATAATGCTAAAGAATTGCTGACTTTCTTAAGTTTAGATCATCGATTGGAGCACAAGCCTTCAGAATTGAGTGGTGGAGAAAAACAGCGAGTTGCAGTAGCACGGGCTTTAATCAATAAGCCATCAGTTATTTTTGCGGATGAACCATCAGGAAACCTGGATTCTCATAGTCAGGAAGAGCTGCAAAAACTATTCTTTGATCTTCGAAATGAATTTAATCAAACGTTTGTCATTGTCACTCATGACTATCATTTGGCTGAAATGTGCGATCGTATGATTGAGATTAAAGATGGGATGATCCATAATCCTTAGGTATGGAATTGCGTGAAATTAAAGCCTTTTTGGATGAGAAAGTAGAAAAATACAACCATTCTGCTTTTATTGAATCTGATCCAATTTCTATTCCACATCGCTTTTCTCGTAAAGAAGATATCGAAATAGCTGGTTTCTTGATTGCTACTATTGCATGGGGTCGACGAGACTTGATATTAAAAAGTGGAGAGTTCTTGATGCAATTGTTCGAATTTGAACCTTATGAATTCATTATAAATGCTTCTTCAAAGGAGTTGGATCGTTTTCAAGAATTTTATTATCGAACTTTTTCGTCTATTGATTGCGTTTATTTCATAAAGGCATTAAAAGAAATTTACACCCAATGTGGTGGGCTTGAATCGGTATTTATGAACAAGTATAACCGTGGAGATATCAAGCCTGCATTGATCCACTTCCGCGATGTTTTTCTAAGTTTTGCTGCACCAGATAGAACACATAAACACATAGCCAATATAGAAAAGGGAGCATCTGCAAAACGGTTAAACATGTACCTGCGATGGATGGTTCGAAATGATAATAAAGGTGTTGATTTTGGAATATGGAAGAAAATCTCACCTTCAGATCTTTTGTTGCCATTGGATGTGCATACAGGCAATGTTTCACGGCAATTAGGGTTGCTACATCGTAAGCAAAATGATCTTAAAGCGGTAGATGAATTAATGATTAACCTTAGGAAGTTTGATAGTAACGATCCTGTGAAGTATGACTTTGCTCTTTTTAGTTTAGGGGTAAATGAAAAGTTTTAATAATGCCCAATACCTATTTTCAGTTTAAGCAATTCATAATACATCAGGACAAAGCTGCCATGAAGGTTGGAACCGATGGCGTTTTACTTGGAGCTTGGGCATCCGTTGATAAATGTAGTCGAATACTTGATGCCGGTACCGGAACAGGCTTAATTGCAATAATGCTTGCTCAACGAACAGAAAATACGTTAATAGAAGCGATAGATGTTGATAAAAACGCAATAATTCAGGCTCAAGAAAATATTGCTTTATCACCATGGAGTGATAGGATTAAAGTTATAAAATCCGCAATTCAGGATTTTAATACTGAAGATCAAAAAGTTTTTGATCATGTGATTTCCAATCCACCTTTTTTTGCTAATTCATATAAAAATAAAGATATATCAAAAGCTATAGCTCGCCATACCGATACGCTTTCATATTCAGAATTAATTGTAGCAGCAAATAGATTGACAAGTGAAAAAGGTAGGTTATCTGTAATAATTCCATTTGACACTGAGGCAGATTTTTGTTATGTTGCAAGACAGGAAGGTTTTTTTCTGAAACGCATTTTACGAATAAGGCCAATTCCCAAACGATCATATATTCGTGTTTTAATTGAGTTGTCAAAGGAACCTGCTGATAGTATTGATGTTAATGAAATGATCATTGAAGATAAAGGAAGACATGGGTATTCTGACAGGTATATTGATTTGACAAAGGACTTTTATGTCAAAATGTAATATTTTTTAACGTAATAAATGTAACTTATTAAGTCATTCTTCAGTATGGGGAAATATGTGATGGATGCATTGTTTATTATCGTTTTGTTTTAGTAGTGGATTGAATTATAAAAGGATAGTAAAATATAATCACTATTTTAGTGTTGGAAAACAAAAGAGATGTTTAAAAGAAAGTATACAGATAGTGAGTTGTTAGATGCCGTTTACGAGAGAGATAGTAAACTGATAAAACACATTATGCAGTTAGTATGGAGTCAGGTGCGTACAATTGTTACTGATAATAATGGTACAAATGAAGATGCCATGCAAATCATGCAGGAAGCATTTATTGCCATCTATTCTAAAAAGGAGAAACCTATACTGGTAAGTACATTCAGTACTTATTTTATTTCCGTGTGCAAGAATCTTTGGCATTACGAACTTCGAAAAAGGAAAGTAAAACCAATTTATCAAATGTTGAATGATGAGATTCCTGAATTAGAAAGTGAAATTCAGGAAAAAGAACTTTTTGAAAAACGCAGACGTCTGTATTTAAAATATTATAATAAGATTCAGAAAGTTTGTCAGGAAGTTTTGCGTTTGGTTGCAATTGGGTTTACAAACGAACATATAACTACAGAACTTGCTTTTAGTTCTGTAGCATATACAAAGAATAGGAAATCGATGTGTAACAAAAAATTGCTGGAAATGATTAAATCAGATCCGGAATATAAGGAGTTGAAGTATGGATTATAATAAAAAAATACTACAGTTTTTTACCAACGAATTAGACTCAGAGCATCGCAATGAATTAAAGCTTGAAATGGCTAATAATGTTGGGGTTGAGGAAGACATGAAACTTCAGCAAGAAGTTCTTTATACTATTGCTAATCAAGAGGAAGACTATTCAGAATTTAAACAACAGTTACAGAATATTGGTGGCGAATTCTTAGAGGAAGAAGTTAATAAACAGTCGTCATTCAAAATGAATTACTGGCTGGCTGCTGCATCTGTAATTGTAGTTATTGGTCTTGGTAGTTATTTGGGATTATTGCAAGATAATCACTATTCTGGAAATCAGATGTTTGTTGAATACTATGCGCCTTATGGTTCTGATATGACAGTTCGTGGGGGTGAGCAATCTTCCATCTTTGATGTTGCCTTGGAAAAGTATCAGGCTGGAGACATGAATGGAGCAATAGCTTCGTTTAATGAAATAGCTGATGAGAATCAAGAGTTAGCTGGATTTTTCACTGGATTGTGTTATATGGAGCTTGGCGATATTCAAACAGCTAAGCAACAGCTTGTTGCCACGCAGGAAATAGCAATATTCTATGAGGAGCAGGTTAAATGGTATTTAGCACTTTGCCACCTTAAATTAGAAGAGTTTAAAGAAGCTGAGTTATTATTAACTCAAATTCAAACAGGAGGCAACAAATATGCTCAACAGGCTAAAGAGCTTTTGGAAAAGATAGATATCTAACGAGATTGTTTTCTATCGTAGTAGAATAGTAAGATAACAGACAATATCGCAAATGCCATGAGGTAGAAAAAAATACCTTTTGGCATTTTTTGTTTAATGGGCTGTGTATTACCTGCCAATACATAATTTGCCCAATAATAAGGGTGAGATTTTATTCCATCTGCAGCAGCAAGATAATTAAGTTTGCTTTTCTGCAAAGCCTTATTTTTACTTAATCCTGTACTTAGTTGTTTGTAGAAGAGTTCAGTAATTTCAGCACCACTAACATCATTAACTGGCCAAAGAGTCATTACTTGAGCGTCAGCTCCTGCAAAAGTAAAAGCTCTGGCAATACTTAATATGCCTTCTCCATTTTTCTTTAAACCTTTTCCTGTGCTGCACGAACTTAATACAATTAGAGGCGATTTAATATTGTAATTGTAAATCTCCGCTGCTTTAAAGCTACCTGAAATACTGTCTTGTGATGCAAAAACAATCTGTGAATTGAACGGTTGAATTTCATCGTTAAGAGAGTGCATTGCCAAATGAAGTACATCATTGTTTTGCATTGCTGAAATAAAGTTCGTTTTGTTGGCATTCTTTCCCTCAAAAATATTTGTTGAAAATGATTCTTCAATGGCATGGATTTCCTTTTGTGCTCCAGCTAATGGCACAAGAACAGTGTCAAGAAACTGCTTTGTATTTAAGTTAATTGAATCAATGGATGTTTGACCAGTATAATGTGGGGCAAAAGCTAAAACTTTATTAAAGGAAGCAGGACTCAACGATGACTTTGTTAACATAGCTGTATTGTACGAATAACTAATAACTTGTCGTTTAATAAGCCAGGGAAACTCTCTGAACCTGGGTTTATCAAACTTTGAATCTTTGGTTAATAAAGTTTCAAAAGGTAAATATGCTAACTCAGAATGTGGAACAATTATCAATTCTTTGCCATAGGTGAACGATTCGATATCTTTGAGCAAGGTACAATACAAATTATATGAGGCACTTGCGTACTTACGAGTATGATCAAGCTTATGTTGACCGATAAATGGGGTTGATATCTCTTTCAGAACAGATGATAAGTTCTCATCAAATATTTTGTCGAGAGGAATTATATCACATCTATGGTCTTTTTTAGAAATTGAAAACCTAAAAAGTTCAGTTTTAGTTTGGAAATAATCAACTATGATCTGATTTTTATTTAAACGCTTCTGAATTTCTTTGATACTAATAAAAGGTGCTTTAGTTTTATTTATCAGATAGTTAGGGTAATCATTTTTTATAACTGAATTTAAACTATCTATTTTAGCCATACTATGGCTCATCTTTTCACTTAAGTTAGCCATTAAGCTACTATCAGAATTTTGCGATAAAAGAGCATCGTTGTACCTTACTTCAAATCGGTCGTATTGCTCTTTATTATGACTTAGTGCATTTATTATTTCAATTGGAATTCCTGAATTTAATTTATATTGTTTCTCAGTGACTCCTTGTAACAAGGCATAAGATTTCCCTTTTTGAACAAATTCGAAAGCTTCATGAAGATATTTTTCTTTACCAGTTGCTTCATACAATGCTATTGTCACCTTAGTACTTTGTTGAGTAAATTCATGAAACAATTCCCCAGTAATTAATCGATCCCGATCATAGGTTTGTTTATTTCTTAAACTTTCTAGCGCGTTATCGGCTTCATATATGTATGATATGGCATGTTCCAGTAATTTGAAATCTCTTGATTCTTCATATTCTTTATAAAGGTTCTTTACCAAACTGATATTAACTTTACGGAATAAACTTCCAATTTGACTACCCTGAATACTTGACGATTGATCAATCAAGTGAGGATACTGCTCGCGCATGTTAGCATTGGTCTCAACCAGTAATTCTAGCGCTTTGTTTATTTGTTTAAGATGATAATAGCATTTAGCTTTTTCAAAGTTATTATTCCACTCATAGTAACTTGTATAATTACTATTGGCTTTCATGATCTGACTAATATTCTCAAGATGATGGAGACATTGAGCATATTGTTCCAACTCTAAGTAAGCAGCTGCAATGTTGTCTTCAATATTCCTGTTAAGCGGTAAGTTTAAAGTTTCGTAATATAAATGCTTGGCCGAATCAATGTAGGCGTACGCTAGGTCGTCTTCGTATGTTTTAGCCAAATAACGTCCCGCATACAAATAAGCATCAGCTAGTAGCTTCTGGTTTGTTTGTTTACATTCCTCTATATCTTTAAAAATGTAAAACCTCATCTTATCAAATTGCTGTAGATGAAAGTAGGTGTATGTTAAAGTGGCATTTGCAGATGATCTTATATATTGAGAATTCTTTGAAATGGTTGTATTTGAAAGAACTTTTGTAGCGTAGAAGATCGTTTTAGTGTAATTGTTTTGTTCATCGTAGTTGAAGCAAAGAAATAAATATAGTCTTGCCAAATCTAAGTTGTATATCAAGTCTTTTGTGTTATAGAAATGAATTAGCTTGTCAGCCAAATGTAAGGCCTTTGTTTCTTTTCCCATTTTTATTAGAAGATCAATATAGATTTGGTATAAAGAATGATTAATCTCGTTTATTTTCTTGTTGAAAGGTAACGCTAGTGCTTCCTGATATACATGATATGCTTCCTCAAATTGTTTATATTCTCTATAAAGGGTGGAGCCAAAAACTTCTACAGATAGATTATAGTTTTCAAAGTTGGTACTGCTAAGTAGAGTTTTCTTTTCTAGTTCAAAAGATTTGGTTAAGTATTTAAGGCGAAGTTCTTTTTTTTCCTCTTGTGAATAAATCACAGCAAGGTTATGATAGATTTTAGCTTTGACAGAATCAACTAAAAAAGATTGATCATTTTTCTTCAATAAATTATTGAAAACTCTTTTACCATGATCTGTCTTATCTACAGCTACTGAGAGTATTGCATTATAAAGCTGAATATAACTATTGAATAACGGGGCATTTTCTTTTTTACCTATTTCCTGAGTCCACAAATACGCGCCATTAATGTTGTTGGATAAAAGGTAAGAGCGGATTGTTTTATAAAGCAACCTATATTGTTCCTCATTTTTAGGTCGTTGTTCCTCTGATGATAAAATAATACTACCAATTTCTGCAGCCTCTGAGTATTTTTTCTCAAAATAACACTTCTTAAAATATATTATGTTACTGTTATTTTCTTGCGAATAACTTTTTTTTATTGGATTTAACATGCACGCTATCAGTGATATAAAAATAAATTTCTTCATTTTATAAAAAAAAAGTTTCAAAAAAGGTGTTACGTTTCCCGACTTCTGCAATTAACCTATAGAAACCATTAAAACAATAGCATCATGAAATCCCTAGTAAACACCCAAAAGCAGGAGCAATTTAAGAAGTTTATGGCAAAAGATTCATCTTTCTTAAAAAAGATAGTTGGAGGTGACGATAAGGATAAGGTAAACTACCCAAATGATAAGATTAAAATATAAATATCATTAATAAGATCTTACCAAGATGGGTTCGATAAAGAAATTAAAAATATATAAGATTATCCCGATTAGTAGAAGTCTGAACGCAGACTGTTTGTAGGCACAAAGAAGGTGAGGCGGTTTCCCTTATAGATTCCCGATTCTCACATTATCTCACCTCGTACCCCTCACCTTCTTTACCTTCAAATTTATAATCGCAAAACAGTAAAGAAACAATTTGGCACAGTACGAAGTACATAAAACAATTGCGCTGATAGACCTAGAAATCAGACGCAAAGAAACCGGTTCACCAATAGAGTTAGCCGGGCGTCTCTGTATGTCCGTACGTATGTTATATTTTTATATTGATATGATGTCATCATTGGGTGCTATAATTCGGTTTTCGACAGAGATTAATAGCTTTGAATATGAGGAGGACGGTTTTTTTCAAGATGGTATTCGTTGGATGGAATATCAAAAAGTTAAAGTGGCCAAGTAGACCTTGTATAAGCTTTAAATAGTGTTAATTGCTACTTCTATAAGAAAAATTGTTATTTTCGGGAAGTAGCTTTTTTTATTATGCCTCTCAAACCACTTAAACAATCTGAAAAGAAAACTAAATTTCATCACTACACAGCGTCAAATTATCGCGGATATAAACTTTATTGGTTTATTCTTATCTTCATTTTTATTGGGTTTGCATCTTTACCTTTTATTGAAGTCGACGTATCGGTACAAAGTAGAGGTGTCATTACCTCTATCAATAAAATGGCTCCAATAAACTCACCTTTAACGGCAAAAGTTATTCAAGTCAACATTCAGGAGAATGCTTTGGTTAAAAAAAACGATACTCTTGTGATATTACATCAACAAGGTATTGTTAATGAGGTGAATATTAAAGGTGACCAAATAGAGCTTCAGCAGAAGTATATTACCGATATAGATCTATTGCTAAAAAAAAGTGGACATGCTAAAGTTCAAACATTGTTATACACAAAAGAACAAGAGGAATTTAACAACTCGGTTAATAAGCATGTGCGGAAGATCAGGAAATTACATGTTGATTTTGATCGAACATCAACCTTATATAACGATGGAGTTTTGCCATTGTCAACTTTTCAGGAAGACTCGTTCAAACTGAATGAAGCTAAAGATGAGCTTGTAGCGTACAAAACATCAGTATATGCCCGATGGGAAAGTGAACGGAAAAATTACACTTTAGCAATTCATGATCTGAAAGGACAAATTGAGAATTTGAAGCAACAGCAAAGTCAATATGCAATTTTCGCTCCATTTACTGGAAGTATTATTGACTTTAAGGGCATTGCACCTGGAAATTTCTTAAATGAGAATCAGTTGATTGCGTATTTGTCGCCTCAAGAGGAGCTGATCGCTGAGTGCTATATAACACCAACCGATATTGGCTTTATAAAAAAGGGAATGCCTGTAAGGTTGCAAATTGATACTTACGACTATAATCAGTGGGGGTTATTGGATGCTCAGGTATTTGATGTTGCAGATGATGTAGCATTGGTGGGTGAAGAATACCGTTATCTGATAAGATGTAGATTAGAAAGTGATTATTTGACTTTAAACAATGGACTGAAGGGGCCTATGAAGAAAGGGATGAGCTTAACTGGTCGTTTTATAATCACTCAACGCACGTTGTTTCAATTATTATTTGACAAGGTAGACGATTGGTTGAATCCCAAAGTTGTTGCAGTTGGTAACAATATTGTGAAATAAAAGAATAGTATGAAGTTAGGTGTTCAACAATATAGTGCTAATGATTGCGGAGCTGCTTGTCTTACTTCAATTGCACGTTATTACCGATTACGTATTCCACTGTGGAATATCCGACAACAAGCAGGAACTCACAGAGGTGGGACTAGTGCCTATGGTTTGGTTCAAGCAGCTGAAAACATAGGTTTTGATGCTAAAGGTGTAGAGATCGAGTCGAAAGACTTGACAGAAATACCTTTGCCTGCTATTGCTTATTTAAAACAACCATCAGGTAATCATCATTTTGTGGTGGTATATAAAGTAGGGAAAAAGAATATTAAAGTGATGGACCCAATGTTAGGCAGAGTAATTAAAGTGCCTGTTGATGATTTCAAAAGTCATTGGACGGGGGTAGTTATTCTCTTAATTCCATCTGCTACTTTTAGTCGGGGGGATAAAACAACCAGTAATGTCAAGCGTTTCTGGAATGTAATTGCCCCACACAGGAGTATTTTTATGCAATCGGGAATCGGGGCATTAGCTTTCTCTTTACTTGGACTTTCAACCGCCTTTTATATTCAAAAGTTGACGGATTTTGTTCTGGTTGGTCATAACAGGAATCTATTGCACTTGATGGGGCTTATCATGATTACGATTTTTATCTGTCAGCTTATTATTGGAACATTACAATCCTGGTTTGTTCTCCGGGTAAGTCAGAGTATTGATACATCACTAATATCAGGTTATTTCAGGCATTTAATTAAATTACCGCAAAAGTTTTACGACGGTATTCGTATTGGTGAGTTGATTTCTAGAATCAATGACGCCGTTAAGATCAGGAATTTCGTCAATCAGGTGGCTGTTGAGTCAGTTGTAGATAGTTTAATCATTTTGATTGCATTTTTGGTGATGCTAATGTTTAACTGGAAATTGGCGTTACTATCATATGCAGTCATACCAGTTTATCTTGTATTGTTTTCCATTACGAATAGGTTAAATCGCAAACTTGAGAGAAGAAAGATGGAAGATACGGCTGAGCTGGAAATTCAGTTGGTTGAATCTTTAAGATCGGTAAAGACGATTAAGCAAATGGGCGCCGAAGAACATTTTGCCGGTTCAGTCGATCATCGTTTATTAAAAGTATTGGATAACGTATATCAATCGGGCAAGATTGATATTTTCTCAACATCATCACTGGAGTGGGTGAATCGTACGTTAACATTAGGCATTTTGTGGGCTGGTGCTGAGTTGGTTATTCAAACCGAATTATCTTCAGGTGAACTGATGTCATTCTTTGCTATATCTGCCTATTTTACCGGTCCTGTTGCCCGTCTGGCAGCTTTCAATAAAAATATTCATGGGGCTCTTATTGCCATGGATCGATTATTTGAACTGCTAGAGCTTGATCATGAGCATAAAAAAGAACAGACCTTAAGTATAAACCACTCCGATGTTGGTGATATTGTGTTTTCTAAAGTGAACTTTTCATATACCCTTGAACAAGATCTGTTTGTAGATTTTAATATGCAAATAAAAGCCAATACTATCTCTGTCTTGTTGGGTGAAAGTGGCTGTGGTAAATCAACTTTGGGAACGCTAATACAAGGCCTTTACAAGGTAAAAAGCGGTCAGGTAAAAATTGGAAAGGTTGATATTGCTAATGCCAATTTGTTTAATTTACGCAAGGTGGTAGGCATCGTGCCACAGGATATCGAGTTGTTTGCAGGTAATGTTATTGAGAATATTGCTCTTGGTGATCCCCAACCTGATACCAAACGAATACTGGATATTATTCATCAATTAAAGCTGGAAGAAACCATTGAACAAATGGCAGAAGGTTTATATACCTGGCTTGGTGAAAATGCCAACCAACTTTCAGGTGGTCAGCGCCAAAGATTAGCTATTGCCCGAGTACTTTATCTTAATCCTCAGATCTATATATTCGATGAAGCAACATCTTTTCTTGATGACCGCTCTGAAAAGGTAGTTAAGGATTTAATTTTAAAGCTTAAAAAAGAAGGTAAGACCATTATTATGGTTGCTCATCGAATGAGTGTGATTGATATTGCCGATGAGGTATTTGTTTTTGGTAAGGGAAATATCATTCAGTCAGGAACTGTTGCTAATTTAAAATCTGATAGAGAAGGGCGCTTTTATGAAATGTGGAAACATCATTTGGGATAAACAAATACCTGTTTTCAGCGTCATACTTTTAGCTACTTTTGTGATTCATTTTAAGTAGCAATCAATGACAAATAGTTACAAAGCGCATTATTGGCCGAATATTAAGTTGGCAACACCAGTTGTTTTGGCGCAAGCCGGACAAATGTTAGTTAATGTTGCTGATACAGTTATGGTAGGTCGTGTTGGTACCATTCCTTTGGCAGCAGCTTCCTTTGCCAACAGCATTTTTATTAATGTACTTGTGTTGGGAATTGGTATTTCTTATGCTATTACACCATTGGTTGGTAAGGCTTATGGAGCTAAACATAAAGATGAATGTGGCCATTGGTTTCAACAAGGAATGTATGCTAATGTAATAATTGGGATACTGCTTTCGGTTTTGGCTGGCAGCATAGTACTCTTAATGCCATTTATGGGGCAGGAAACCGCTGTTGTTGATGCCGCGATTCACTATTATATTCTGTTAGTTTTGTCTATTTTGCCTCTTCAGGTTTTCAATAGTTATAAGCAATTTGCTGAGGGACTCAGTAATACTAAAGTGGCTATGTTTATCACCATTGGTGGAAATGTTTTGAATATCCTGCTCAATTATATTTTCATCTATGGAAAGTTTGGAGCTCCGGCTTTAGGTTTAATTGGAGCTGGAATTGGTACTTTAACATCTCGTATTGCGATGGCAGTTGTTTTTTATTGGTTATCCAGGCAGTTGAGTTTGTTTAGGGAGTACAGGTCAAAACAGATTGAAGCCTTTTCAAAAAAAGCATTTTCCCGTATTTGGAAACTGGGTTTGCCCATCGGTCTGCAGTCGGTTATTGAAGTGTTCGCCTTTAGTTTAGGAAGTATCATGATGGGATGGATTAACGCCGTGAGCTTGGCAGCTCATCAAATTGTTCTGAGTATGGCGAGTGTGACCTATATGATGTCTTCGGGATTGGCTTCTGCTACAACAATCAAGTTGAGTATCTTCAGAGGGAAGAAGAATTATCCAGCCATAAAGCACAGTGCTTTTGCATCAATACACCTCGTATTGTTATTCATGACATCCATGGGAATTATCTTTCTATCACTCCGGTGTTGGCTGCCATCTTTGTTTGTAGAAGAAATGGATGTGATTGAAGTAGCTGCAGGTTTGATGTTGGTTGCTGGCCTATTTCAGATTTTTGATGGTGTTCAAGTGGTTGCATTAGGTATTCTCAGGGGGCTCGAAGATGTATTGATGCCGGTTATAGGTGCAGGAATTGCCTATTGGCTTATATCATTGCCTGTTGGATATGTTACGGCATTTGTTTTTAACATTGGACCAATTGGAATATGGATTGGTTACTTGACTGGATTGGCATCTGCTGGAATATTCTTGCTAACACGTTTTAGATTGTTGTACCGAACAAGGTATTGTTCTTAATCTGAGAAATGAATGAAAATTGATGTAGTTGCGACAGCTCAACAGGCTAATAACTCAATTGTTGAAAACAAAACAGTTGTGGTGATTGATGTTTTGAGAGCAACAACGGTGATGGTGAAGGTATTAAATAATGGAGCTAAAGGAATAATACCTGTTTTGTCACCAGATGAGGCTTTTAAGATTAAAAAAACTGAAACAAGCAATGTTGTGTTGGGTGGAGAGCGTAATGCTGATCTTATTGAAGGGTTTGACTATGGTAATTCTCCTCTATCTTATTCTGACGAGGTAATTAAGGATAAATTACTTGTGATGACGACCACTAACGGAACGTTAGCAATTAAAAATAGCTTATCGGCCAAAGAACTATTGATAGCAGCTTTTGTCAATGATAAAGCAGTTGTTGATGTTCTTAAAAGCAAGGAAGATATTGTACTGGTTTGTTCTGGCAATAACGGTTTATACACGCTTGAAGATGCTTTATGTGCTGGTAGGATTATTGCACTCTTAATTGATCAGAACCTTAACATTCAATTGTCTGATTTTGCTTTGTCGATTCATCAGTTGTATTTACATAGTCAAACTGATCTGATAAAAATGGCTGCGAAAGGGTACCATTATAATGTATTATCAAAAAAAGGCTATCATAAAGATTTGGAATACTGTTTTAATAGTGATCAATGCAAAAATGTACCAATTTGGAATGGTTCGATGTTGGTAAATTATGTAAGGGATTGGACAAAACAATCGGAGATAAAGCAAACTAGTAACTAATTACTTTATCTCCGACTTAATACTTTGGCCCTGATTTTTTTAATCAATCATTTTGTTGAGAATAACATGTGCTGCAGTACCTCCAATCAATAAAAGAGCAGCAAAAATTAATGGTGTATTACTTGCCGGGGTATCGATTGAATAAATTCCCAAAACAACAACTCCCAAAATGATAAGGATAATTCCGAAATTCTTTAAAAATGTATTCATGGTGATTCTTTTTAGGTTCACACAATATACAAACTATAAACAGATTAGCAAAGATCAACCTATCTTTGAATTTGTTAATTGCTGCATGAAACGTAAGTTTTAGTTTAAGTCCACGCAACCCATCTGAATGTTGAGCGTCTTTTATTTGCACCCTTTAAGGAGTTATGCTTTGGGGTGATTTGGTTAGAAAGATGATTTACGAACGTTATTACTACGTAAGAAGCCTGATGCAATAGTTGTGATTTGAACTTGCTTAACGCAAAAAGTTCATGACTAATAGTTCCCACTCTCAGCATCAGGCTTTTTTACGGCATACATCATTCAATAATAATCGTAACTAGAGTTACTCTACCATCAGAACCGGCGACATAGCCTTTAAATTGACCTGGTATCGGCCGGATGGTATAATATCCCTTTGTCCCACCAGTCTTCCAGTTAATACCATTATCAGTCGAATAATCAAAACCTGTTTTACCAATCGCAACAGCTATTGTGTCATTATTATTTGAAAAATATTGAACACAGGAACGAAAACCAGAAGGCATGGTCTGTGCCAGCTGCCATGTTGTTCCACCATCATTTGTATAGCATGCAATTCTATCATTCTGCTCTGGGAATTGATAGTTTCCACCGACGATCAGACCATTATTGTGGTTTTTGAAGCAAATAGAGTAAATACCATCGGCTTTTTGATTGCTTTTAAAAGGGGTATTTGCAACTTGCCAGTGTTGACCATTATCTTTTGTGTAAAATACCCTTACTGTTGAACCTCCGCAGGCTATCCAGGCATGACTTGGTTCGATGTATTCGATGCAGGTGTTTGAAGCAGCAAAATTGCTTTCTCCGTCCAAAGCATTCGGAAGAGTAGAGCATCTCTGCCAACTTTTTCCCTTATCCTGTGATTGAATGACGAAGAATTGATCATCGACAGGGTCGGAAACGGCCATGCCATCCATCTTGTTGCTAAACTTTAAAGAATTAAAAAATAATCCGGGAGCTGAAAGGGAATCCGCCCGTTGCCAGGAAGAACCACCATCGTTAGTGGAATAGATAATGGCAGGATTGTTAATACCTAACACGAAGGCATGTTTGGAATCAAAAGCATGAATACTCCGGAAATCATTATCAGATTCACTGTCAATGGTGCAATCAATCCAATTTTTTCCACCATCTTCAGTTCGAAACACTGATCCTTCTGAACCCGACAGCCAGATGTTGTTTTCATCAATAACATGCAGTCCGCGTATCGAAGCTTTGGTTTGGATTTCTATCGGCTTAAACTGAAATGAGATACTTTCCGACTTTTTACAGGCAACAAAGAATGTTAATGAACTTATTGCAAGAATGATGTATTTCATAATTATAGGTTTGAGGAATGATTGGCAAATCTATAAATCTTTACATGATTAAAGTGATTAGTGGTTAAATAATATGCATCCTCAGTTCAAAACATATTCCACCTATAATCTATGGAAATAGTTATATCTTTTGCACTATACACCTGATTCTGATGAATTAATTGTAGTTTCAGGCATAAATTTTAAAATATGAAACAAAGAATATATACAGCTTTTTGTCTTTTTGCCATTTGTATAACCCTTGTTAGTTCACAAAATAAGGTAAACAAAACTCCGAATATTGTGCTGATAATGGCCGATGATGTTGGTTGGGAGTGTTTTAGTTGTTATGGAGCCGATGATTATAATACACCAAATATTGATCGATTGGCTGAGGAAGGAGTGAAGTTTAATCATTGTTATTCGACTCCTTTATGCACGCCTTCACGTGTAGAGTTGATGACAGGAAAATACAGCTTTCGTAATTACACCTACTTTGGATATCTAGATCCTAACGAAAAGACAATAGGCAATTTGATGCAGGAAGCGGGTTATAAAACGGCCGTAGCAGGTAAATGGCAGTTAAATGGATTGTATCACGAAGCTGAGGGGGGCGATGATAATACAAGACCATATAAAGCGGGCTTTGATGAATATTGTTTATGGCAATTAACTCGTGGTGCACGAGGTGAAAATGGAAGCGAACGTTTTTGGAGTCCACTCCTTGAATGCAACGGAAAAGTCCTTTCAAAAGAAGATAATGATCAAAAGTATGGGCCGAACATTATGTCTGATTTTGTTTGTGATTTTATCGAGCGGCATTCCGATTCACCTTTCTTTGTTTATTACCCAAGTGTATTAGTTCATGATCCTTTTGTGCCAACGCCAGATAATATTGGTAATCGTAGCAGGTCTCATCAGGCTAATGTTGAGCCAAAAGATTATGAATCTAAAAAAGAGAATTTTGTGGCTATGGTTGCTTATCTGGATAAGATCATAGGTAAGATCGTTGATAAACTGGATGAAGTGGGGCAATTGGAGAATACCATTATACTATTTACAGCTGATAACGGGACACATCGAAAGATCAGATCAACGTGGAACGGACAAACAATAAAAGGCGGGAAAGGTTATACGACCGATATGGGAACACATGTTCCGTTAATTGTTAGTTGGAAAGGAAGAAGCCCCAAAGGTGAAGCTAATAATGATTTAATCGATTTCTCAGACTTTTATGCCACACTTGGCGAGGCTGCCAAAATAAAGATTGATGGTCAGCCGGACAGTAGAAGTTTTTATCCACAAATAATAGGAGAGAAGGCCCATCCAAGAGATTGGCAGTTTCTGCATTATCAACCTTATTGGGGTAATTTCGAAGGGGATCAGTATATCCGAAACCAACAATATAAGCTCTATCGATCAGGTCGTTTTTATAATATTTTGAATGATATGCGCGAAGAATCTAATATCATTGATGATCTAAATAAACAGGATAAAAAAGTCTATAAAAAATTAACTAAAGTCCTTAATGAAATGC
>NZ_CEXQWX010000015.1:0-59413 GCF_982718395.1 Carboxylicivirga sp. | reverse complement strand
TTTATCGATAATATGGACTCGGATGATGCGGCAGACATTCTTGGGGAATTAGATGACGAACGCCAGCAGGAAGTATTATCACACATTGATGATGTATCGGCAGCTGGTGATATTGCCGACCTGTTAACCTATGATGAAGATACGGCCGGTGGTCTGATGGCCAAAGAATTAATCAAGGTTAAAGAAAACTGGGGCATTCCAACCTGTTTGCGCAGCATGCGTCGACAAGCTGAAGAGATAGATGAAGTGTATTATGTTTACGTTGTAGACAGTGACGGGATATTGAAAGGTACACTTTCGCTCAAACGAATGTTACTTAGTCCTGTGGATGTATTGGTAAAAGACATTTATAATGCTGATGTTATCTCGGTTAAAGTGGATGTTGATGCGGAAGACGTGAGTAACATTATGGATAAGTACGATTTGGTGGCATTACCTGTTATCGACTCAATAGGCCGTTTAGTTGGTCGTATTACCATTGATGACGTGGTGGATGTGATGCGTGAAGAGGCTGAAAAAGATTACCAGTTAGCATCTGGTATCACCGAAGACGTTGAGGCCTCAGACAGCGTATTACAACATACCCGGGCTCGTATCCCATGGCTTTTGATCGGGTTAGCTGGTGGAATTTTGGCATCATGGGTAGCAAGTGGTCATATAGACTTAATCGATAAATATCCAAGTGTTTCCTTATTTATGGCTCTTATTGCTGCAATGGGCGGAAATGTTGGTATGCAGTCTTCAGCAATTGTTGTACAATCTTTAGCTTCAGGTTCAATTGGTTTGGAGACCAATTGGCTTAAGCTACTTAAAGAACTAGGAATAGCATTGCTCAATGCAAGTATATTATCAGTTTTAATATTTTGCTATAACATATTCTTTAGAGACGAAATCGCCTTAACTGTGACAGTAACAGCAGCCATGTTTTCCGTTGTGTTTTTCGCAAGTTTATTTGGAACATTTGTACCTTTATTATTAAATAAATTAAAGGTGGACCCTGCTTTGGCTACAGGTCCTTTTATCACCACTATGAACGATATTATTGGTATGCTCCTTTATCTTACTATTGGGAATATTACATTTGCACTATTGGCTTAGATGCTGCTACTTGTTAATTGATAAAGTTTTATTTTAGCATCCATAAAACATTATCACCATGAAGCATCTGAAGCAAATTTTCAAATGGTTGGGCATTGTTATTATCATTGTTGCTATGTCTGTAGGTTTTATTTTATATCCATTGTTGCGAGCAGCCACCGGCTATTCGGCAAAAATGCTTTGCTCAGGTGTATTTGTTGAAGGCTTATCTCAACAAAAGATCCAGCAAATGGAGTTAACGGCCTTCCCTTTTAACATGGTAACGAATAAGGTTGATCTGGAAAACAAAACTGTGAAGAGTTCTATTTTTGGACTTGTTTCGCAAGTAGCTGCTTTTGAGGATGGCATTGGATCAACGCTATATCCCAATGGGTATAAGGCAATCGAAGGTCGGATACCGGCAGCAGGCATCAATAATGACACCCTGCCCTGGCCGATGGGTAATATGATCTCAGATACCATTCCTGAAGGTGTAGATATAACCGGACTAAAAAACTTTATAGACGAACAATTCACTTCAACATCAAAGGCTGTTGTGGTTGTAAAAGATGGTCAGTTAATTACTGAAAAATATGCAGAAGGGCTCAATGCCAATACACCTTTGTTAGGATGGAGCATGACAAAAACGATAACCGCTGCATTGACCGGAATTCTTGTCAAAGAAGGTAAACTCGATATTAATCAACCCACAATGGTAGAAACCTGGAGTCATGATGACAGGAGTAAAATCACTCTCAACAACCTGCTTCAAATGAGCAGTGGTCTTGAATGGAACGAGGATTATTCTAAAACGAGTCTTTCTGATGTTTCAGAAATGCTTTACGTCAAAAGTGATATGTCGGGTTATGCCTATACTTCAAAACCATCGGCTAAACCAGATTCTGTTTGGCTTTATTCATCGGGCACTACTAATATAATTTCTGATATTTTACGTCAATATTTTAATGATTACAAAAGTTACTATCAGTTTCCGAAGAAGGCCCTTTTTAATAAAATTGGGATGCAGCATAGTTACATTGAAACCGATGCTGCCGGTACTTTAGTTGGCTCATCGTATGCTTATTGCTCAGCACGTGATTGGGCACGTCTTGGCATGCTTTACCTGAATAGAGGAAATTGGTTGGGCGAACAAATTCTGCCCGAATGGTGGGTAGAATACAGCACAACACCGGCAACCAACTCAAATGGTAAATATGGTGCACAGGTTTGGTTAAATGCCTCTAAAATTAACATTCCTGACTTACCTGCTGATGTGTATTACTTTAATGGTTACAGAGGGCAAAGAGTTACTATTATCCCATCTAAGAACATGGTAGTGGCTTGCCTGAATTCAGCTCCTGACGATGTGGATTACAATTATTATCTGAAAGAGTTGATGCGCTTTATTAAGTAGATTCTGTATGAAGATTGTGTTTTCTATTACCTTAGTTTGTTGTATGATTAACCTTTCAACTAAAGCCCAAACTGTGATTCCTTTATGGAAATCAATACCTCCAGGCAATATAAAACACCAGGTGAAGGAACTAAGGGAAGAATCTCTATCAGGAGCAAAGGTACTAAGTGGAGTCTCTATTCCCGAGTTGTGGTTTTTTAAAAGTAATAATCAAACTAAATGTCCTGCGATTATTATTTGTCCGGGCGGTGGATATGCCAAAGAAGCCTATGAACATGAGGGAACGCAAGTTGCTCAATGGTTAAACGAACTGGGAATTCATGCTTTTGTTTTAAAATACCGCTTACCCGATAATCGGATTTGTAACAACTCGTCATATGTACCATTGATGGATGCGCAACGTGCCATTCAATTAGTTCGCGATTCAGCAGAAAGCTTTCAAATCGATAACAACCGGATAGGTATAATGGGTTTTTCGGCAGGTGGACATTTGGCTGCTTCATGTTCCAATTTATCTGAACCTGTTATTGATGATGTTCACAAACCAATCAGACCCGACTTCTCTATTTTGCTTTACCCGGTTATCTCCATGAAGACAGGCTTAACGCATGAAGGAAGTCGAAATAATCTGTTGGGGAAAAACCCAAACCAGGAGCTAATTCATACGTTCTCAATGGAAAAGCAAGTAAGCAGTAAAACACCACCTACTTTTATCTGCCATGCCAAAGATGATCAGGCAGTGGTTGTGCAAAACACAATTGTTTATGTGAAAGCGCTTAAGGAACATGGTATTGATACAGAAGTACATTTACTGGAAGAAGGAGGTCATGGGTTTGGAATGCATAATGATTCACCAGCATTTATCTGGACAAAGTATCTGAAAACATGGCTTGAGAAAAATATATTGTAATTCATGGATCCACTTTTGTTGTGATTCGCAATTCATCGGCTTTATTCCGCAATTCGCCGAAAATGTATTTTAAAGGGTAGTTGCAGAGCTTACTTTAGCATCATAATTAGAAATTAATCAAAAACATATAATTATGAAGGAAGTAAATAAACATAGCAAAAGAGGTCCGTTGGGAATATTCTTAATAGTTGTCGGACTGGTTCTTTTAGTAGGCAATTTGGGTTATTTACCTTATGAAGTGACCGATGTATTATTCAGCTGGCCCATGATTTTGGTGGCCATTGGATTATTCAACCTAATCAAACGTGAGTACACAGCGGCCTTTATTCTTTTATCCGTTGCAACTTTTTTCCTCCTACCGGATCTGTTTTATGACTTAGATCGTCGTGATATTTTCAAGTTCTGGCCATTACTACTTGTTTTGGTGGGTGCCATGTTTTTCTTTCGCAAGCGCCATGCATCGCCATTTAGCAAAGGCCAATTATCGGGTGATGATGTGATTGATGAAGTAGATATCTTTGGCGGAGGTGTTAGCCAAATTGAATCGCAAAATTTTAAAGGAGGAAAAGTGACGGCTATCTTTGGCGGAGGCGAGTTATACCTTGATCGTTGTCAATTATCACCACAGGGAGCTGTGATTGATTTAGCAGTTATTTTTGGAGGAACAAAAATTACTGTCCCCAGAGGCTGGAATGTAAAGACTGAAGTGGTTTCGATTTTTGGAGGTTTTGCTGATAAACGCAACTTTTTCAATGAAAACATAGCTGACTCATCAAAAACATTAATTATTAAAGGTGTAGCCATTTTTGGTGGAGGCGAACTACGGAACATTTAATTGGCATTGATCAATATTATTCATTAACAGATTCACATGAATTATGAATCACCCAATTTTAACTCAAGGGCGCATATTTAAATTGTATGCATTTGTCTGGTTAATGCTTTTTATTGCCCATGCAGGCATTAACTGGTTTATCTATGAATTGCCGGTAGTTGCTTCATTAACCGATAGTTTTGTTTTTAACCTGCTGATGTTTGTAATGGGTTTGAGTATTTGGTTCCCTATTTTTTATATCGACAGAAGCAAAAACAAGCTGAGTCTGCTACTTCAATACCTGGTTGTTGGAACGGTGGTTGTTGGAATTTGGTTAGCACTGGGATATCAGGTTCTCAATTTATTCATCAATCAAGAACAAATTGACGTGATGTTTAGCTCCAATGCGTTTGTGATCAGAGGAATAATGGGTGGTTTAATATTTATCGTTTTTGTAATGATCTATTACATGCTTATTTTTTACAATGAGCTGGAAGAGAAAAGCCGACAACATGAAACCATGAACCGCTTGCTTCGCGAAACCGAATTAAATGCGCTAAAGTCACAACTTAACCCTCATTTCCTGTTTAATAGCTTGAACAGTGTGAGTGCATTAACCATTACAGATCCTGATTCTGCCCGTGAAATGATTAACAAACTGTCGGAGTTTATGCGCTACTCCCTCAAGAAGAATGAAGATGCACTATTGCCACTAAAAGAGGAAATGAGAAATATTTCACGCTACCTGGAGATTGAGAAAGTACGCTTTGGCGATCGTTTACTATGCGAGTCAGAAGTGCCTCAGAATTGCAAAGATCAATTGGTTCCGGTATTAATTCTACAGCCAATTTTCGAGAATGCTATCAAACATGGTGTTTATGAAAGTATTGAGCCGGTTAATATCAGAACCTATTGCCGTATAGTTAACAATGAGTTGGAAATTAGTGTTATCAATAATTTTGAAGAAGATGCGGCAAAACAAAAAGGAGCAGGTGTTGGCTTAGACAATGTCCGTAGCCGCTTACAATTAATCTATAACCGTTCTGATTTGCTCACCATCAACCAGGAAAATCATCATTTTGAGGTTATATTGCGTATTCCTCAATTAACTACAGAAAACCTTAAGTTATAATAAACCTGCCATGACATATAAAGCACTAATTATAGACGACGAACCTCCTGCAAGAAGTATTATCAGGGCTTACTTGAAAAAGCACACTTCGATTGAAGTGGTGGGTGAATGCGCTAATGGATTTGAAGCGATGAAAGCCATTAAGGAGCATCAACCGCAAATTTTGTTTTTAGATATTCAGATGCCTAAAATTACAGGTCTTGAATTATTGGAGGTAATTGACGAGCCGGTTCAGGTTATTTTCAGTACAGCTTATGACCAGTATGCCTTAAAGGCTTTTGAGCTTAATGCGGTAGATTATCTTCTTAAACCTTATGATGAGAAACGATTTAATGGCGCTGTTGAAAAAGTGATTGCTAAACTTCAATCGGGCGAAGCTTCAAATAAAACTCAGATTGATCAGATGCAGGCAGTTGAACAAGACCGGCTTGAGCGCATAGTTGTAAAAAAAGGAACCAAACTGGAAGTAATTGACTTGGATCAACTGCTTTATATCGAGGCACAGGATGATTATGTGATGATCTATTCCGAATCCGGGCATTATCTGAAATCAAAAACAATGAAGTATTTCGAAGAGCATTTACCTCCTGATCAGTTTATTCGCATTCATCGAACTTACATTGTTAATGGCAAAAAGATTAAAGGTTTGGAGCCTTATGATAAAGATACCTATATGGCTATTCTTAACCATGATTGCAAATTGAAGGTAAGCCGTACAGGTTATAAAAAACTTAAGGAGATAATGGATTTCTGATTTTACGCAACTTATAACCAGATACTTCGTCATATTGATATACTAAATCATCTGATGTATGAAATATCTATTCCATATTGCCTGTATTAGCATGTTAATGACACTGATTGGGGGGTGTGAAAAAGACGAAAGCCCCAAAGTATCTGCACTGGATGAAATAGCTCAAACTACATACTATTCTTCCGAAATTTTCACAGGTTACGGATTGAAATTATATGGTTCCTGGTAACTTTATGCCGTTTCTGGTGGATTTGCTGGCACCGGACATGACCTTAACTTCGATTTCCTTGAATTTAAAAAGTATGGAATCTATGGTTTTATAAGAAACGATAGCTTGCTTGAACATGGTAAACTTGTTCGTCTTTCAAATAATTTAATAATGCACATGTTAATGATTGAATTCGAAAATGATGAACAATCGGATATCATTTTTAGAGACAAACTCAAGTATGTGGCTTTTGAAGGCAACGATACACTTCATTTAAATTCGCCTTGTTGCGATCGATTTAGTTATCACTTTAAAAGAAATCAATAAATTAAGCAAGATATCATACTTTAAGGAATATTGATCTAATCCTCGATTCAACGCAAAACTTGTTTCTTTTGTCTTGACTCTTGCTTCTTAAATAGTATTTTTGCGCAAAAGTTAAATGTGAAAGTACACACCGATTTACAAAAGTTTAGTGCTAAGAAGCCAGTGATTACCATCGGTATGTTTGATGGTGTGCATAGCGGTCATCGGGTGCTTCTAAAAAGGCTTACAGATAAGGCTAAGGAAGTGGGAGGCGAATCGGTTGTGATCACATTCTGGCCACATCCACGAATGGTGCTTAAGCAGGATGCTGATAAATTACGTTTTCTTACTTCGCCTGAAGAGCGAACGAAATTATTCGGACAACTGGGAGTTGATCATCTGGTATTAATTCCGTTCTCGCTTGAACTGGCCAACCTCACCGCAGAAGAATTTATCCAACAGATTTTACTTGATCAATTAAATATTCATCACCTGATGGTTGGTTACAATCATCGCTTTGGGAAAGGACGCCAACACAGTTTTGAAGAATACCAGGCTTTTGCCAAAAAATATGATTTTACCATTTCATTAGTCGAAGCTGTACTTACTGACGGCATGCAAACCAGCTCAACTGATATCCGTAATCATCTCCTGGCGGGAGAAATGGTTGCAGCCAATCGCATATTAGGTTACCATTATACTGTTTCAGGACGTGTTGTTGGTGGACAACAATTGGGCAGGCGCATTGGTTATCCTACAGCTAATATTGAAGTTGAAGAGCCTTACAAACTAATTCCACCTGATGGGGTATATGCCGTTAAAGTACGTGTGGAAGGAAAGCAATATGGCGGCATGCTGAATATTGGTTATCGACCAACCGTTAATCACAATGTTGATCATCGTTCGCTGGAAGTCCATATTTTCGATTTTAATCGTGATATCTATTCGGAAGAGGTTGAATTGGAGTTTATTCAGCGGGTTCGCGATGAGAAGAAATTTGCCAATGTAGATGAGTTAACCGCTCAACTTCAAAAGGATGAAATTACGATCAGAGCAATTGTACTGTAAATGATGATCCTGTAAATAGCTAACAGCTAATAGTTAAGAGCTGCCAGCTTTCAATAATTTTTACTACTTTTGTAGTCCTTTTTATTAAGATAATACCTAAAATAAATAACAGTTATGGCTGATTATAAAGTAGCTGACAAAAGTGTTGCCGATTACAAGGTAGCCGACCTGAGTCTGGCAGATTATGGAAGAAAAGAGATTTTAATTGCTGAGAAGGAGATGCCTGGTTTGATGGCTCTTCGTGCCAAGTATGGTGAGGAAAAGCCGTTGAAAGGAGCACGCATCATGGGTTCTTTGCACATGACTATTCAAACAGCTGTGTTAATAGAAACATTAGTTGAGTTGGGAGCCGATGTACGTTGGTGTAGTTGTAACATATACAGTACTCAAGATCATGCTGCCGCTGCTATTGCTAAAGCTGGTGTTCCGGTTTTTGCATGGAAAGGAGAAACACTGGAAGAGTACTGGTGGTGTACCGAGAAAGCTTTGAACTTTGGTGATGGTGTAGGACCAGAAATGATTGTTGATGACGGAGGAGATGCCACTTTAATGATCCACAAAGGTGTTGAAGCTTTAAGTAATGCATCCATTTTAGATGCTGATTACAGTGGCGAAGGAGAAGATTTTCGTGAGTTAATGGCACTTGTAAAGAAAACTTTTAATGAAGATCCTCAGCGTTGGAAAAATGTTGCTGATGGTATTAAAGGCGTTAGTGAAGAAACCACAACTGGAGTGCACCGTTTGTACCAAATGATGGAACGTGGTGAACTATTGTTCCCGGCAATCAATGTAAACGATTCGGTTACCAAATCTAAGTTCGATAACCTTTACGGATGTCGCGAGAGTTTAGCCGATGGTATCAAGCGTGGTACAGATGTAATGGTAGCTGGTAAAACAGTGGTTGTATGTGGTTATGGCGATGTAGGTAAAGGTTGCGCACAAAGTATGCGTGGTTTTGGTGCCCGTGTGATTGTTACCGAAATTGATCCGATATGCGCACTTCAGGCGGCTATGGAAGGTTACGAAGTATCAACTGTAGAAGATGCATTGGCTGAAGCTAACATTGTGGTGACAACAACCGGTAACAAAGATGTTATCACCATTGAGCACATGAAACAAATGAAAGATCAAACCATTGTGTGTAACATTGGTCACTTCGATAATGAGATTCAGGTTGAGAAATTGGAGAACTACCCTGGTATTGAAGAAGTCAATATCAAACCTCAGGTAGATCAGTTCCGTTTCCCTGACGGACACAGTATCATATTATTATCACGTGGTCGTTTGGTTAACCTTGGCAATGCCACAGGTCACCCAAGTTTTGTGATGAGTAATTCTTTTACTAACCAGACTTTGGCGCAGATTGAGATATGGAAAAACAATTACGAAGTGGGTGTATATACCTTACCAAAACACCTGGATGAAGAGGTTGCCCGTCTGCACCTGGAGCAACTGGGTGTTAAATTAACTCGTTTATCTGACGAGCAAGCTGCTTATATTGGTGTTGATCCAAACGGACCTTATAAGCCGGAACATTACCGTTACTAAGAATATAACAGAGATATACAATAAGGCCGTTCCTGATTTTAGGAGCGGCTTTGTTGTTTGATAAAATATACCTTTACGTCCGATACCCAGCTCGGCGAAGTTTGCAACTTCGTCGAACAAAACTAGTAGTCTGCGACTACTTTATTGTCACAACTGGCAATACCAATATCTCAACATCCAACACAGCTGATAGCGATGCGTAATTCCTCGCACTCGAATATAAATAATCCTCTGGATAATGCACAATTTTAGCACGTACCGGGTTTTGGTGAATATACTCAATCTTTTCTGCAATAAAATTATTGCTATACAACAATATAGCATGATTCTCATGCGTCCACACTTGATAGTTGCTATTTCTTTTGTGCTTAGTGGCATTAAAACGAAATTGATTTAACAACCATTCCCTTCTGCTTTCTGGACGAAGCTCAATTGTTTCTATTATCTTCTTGGCCGTATACTTCTTTAAATCTCGGATTGTGCCACTTAAATCACCTATGCTGCTTTGTACAATCAAATGCACATGATTGCTCATGATAACATAGGCAAATAATTGTAATCCCTTCTTCTCAATTCCATACTTCAAACTTTCAATAACAATATCCCTGTAAACAGGTCTGCTAAAAATATCAACCCAATCAACTACTTGAAGTGTTAAATAGTATAAACTGTCTTGTTCTTTTATTTGATAACCGGTTGTCATGCAAAACAATGTACTAATAATTTTAGTAAAGCGCTTAGCGAAGTTTGCAACGTCGATTTTTATAATCGTAGTTTATAACTACAGAAATATTTGAAAAAAGCCACGCTATTTCTAACATGGCTTTCCATTCTAATAATCTGTTTGCTTCGCAATGTTAGTTACAAACTAACTTTTACATTCGACATAGTTAAAAACTATGCCGAGCTACGTTCGTCGTTTAGTGACTACGGCGAGCGAGGGCAACTAGGTGTTAAATTAACTCGTTTATCTGACGAGCAAGCTGCTTATATTGGTGTTGATCCAAACGGACCCTATAAGCCGGAACACTATCGTTACTAATAAATAACATAGATATACAACAAAGCCGTTCCTGATTTTAGGAGCGGCTTTGTTATTTGATAAAATATACCTTTACGTCCGATACTCATCACTCACACTTTCCTTATTAATACATGCAGTGAATAAGATTTAACCGGAAGCTCCGTTAGTGACGTTGTAAAAACATGCTGATGTTTTGTTAAAAACTTAGTGACGCGTGGTGCAAAACATAGTGAAGTTTTGCATAAAAGATAAGCATGTTTTTTAGCTAAGCATTTTATTGCTGAAAATCAATGCTGTATGAACGATAGTAAAACAAGAAAATCCCGGCTTGTACAAGATTGATTGTTTATGCTTGATGTTATTAGTTGCAAACTAACTTCTGATCAAAATAAAGTAAGGGACTTCGCTAAACAAGAATATCCGGCATGAAGATTATTGAATCTAAAACTTGTAACCACTGCTTGTAAAATGGATAACTATCCATTTGAAAACCGATAAGCATCCGTTGGCGATCCGATAACTATCGGTTTACGAACAAATAAGCATTCATTTTTTTGAACAACGATATTCCAAAAAATCAAAGCCTGACACTAGGTGTATCAGGCTTTAAATTATATGTTAGTTATAAACTAACTTTTATCAAGAACGAAGTCACAGATTTCGCTCAGCAAAGTTTGGATTATAAATATACAAAAGCCCGACTTTAATAGTCAGGCTTTGTATATTAATTCTATTAGCGCAGATCACAAACTGCACTAGCTGGGGTGCAATAATTCCATGACTATGGCGAGTCGATGTTCTCAACTCTATTCAAGTCACTCAAGAAAACATCCGGTCTCTTTGTAATATCCAATTGATTTTGTTTCTGCAGCAATTTGAACTTACGAAAAGATAACCGCTTATTCTTTCGTACTCTATGAGAAATCAAATTTGAATTTATACATACATTTAACTTTTTACGATTTGACAATTTATAATAATTGTCAACCCACAAATTCATTAATCCACAATTATTTTTTTCTAGAATAGTATCTTTTTTGACACAATTTATTCTTTTATAGACTTTAATACTATCAATGAATATCTCAAACATAGTTTTATTAACTATAGCAATATTATTATTAATTATTCCAGCCTTTGCCCTTCGATTAACCACTACTGGTTTGTTAATGCCGAAATGATTATAGAATATTGAGTCATTTCTTATTTCTATAAAATGCATCCCTCCATTAAAGAATATATCATTCTTCTCATAAGCAAAATAAACGCCATTATTATTTTCTTGGGCATTAATCGCAATTGATGATAAAAACATCAATTTATATACTAGTAAAAAATATCTAATCATAAGCATAATATGAAAATAAATCAGGTCTAACCCCATTAGTATATGCCACCATTGACCAACGTAAAAAATGAGGGTGTATTCCAATGTTAGGTATACCTGATAACCATGTTCCTAATGAAGCTACATTAGCACAATTAATTGTTGCTCCCTGATAAGGCAAAATACTAGCGATTTTTGTTGTTAATTCCAAGGCTTTTCGATTAATATTTGGGATATATGTAGAATGTGCAAAAAGGGGATCAATTTCTGATGCGTGTTCATTATTACCTCTAGCAATACCAAATAAATATCTTTTATTCATGTTTACTCTCTGAAATTTACTTACTTCCAATCCTTGAAGCCATTCTTCCTTAGCATTCCAGTAATATTCTCCAGGACCAAATGAAAGCAAATCATCCTCTCCATAACTAGAATGTGAAACGATTGTTGCCTTATGAGTATATAAAGTTTCTCCCATTTCATCCTTGTAAAATGCATTCCAACCATCGTTAATAACACCCATTGTTCCCATAAAATAACCAAAATTTTCAATAAATGAGTTACCTTTTTTCCATAAATGACCTAATTTTCCAGTACCGAAATTATATGACGCAAATCCAACACTTACACTTGGAGCTATGTCACCTCCGCTAAGCGATGTCATACCTAAAGAATTAAATGTAGAACTAAATAGTATTGAACTTGTATTGGCCATAAAGCCTCCACTAGCAGCTATTGTTGTTCCAAAATATCCAGAAACACCACCTATTGCAGCACCTCCCAAAATATACCCAACCATACCCAAGCCAGATAGACCTTTAGCATCAGCAATTTTGTAACCACTATAGGCTCCTAGTCCTGCACCAATTCCAATTCCAATTTTCACCATCAACGGTAGTGCCGCCCAAAAGAACTCTCCAGTCGGATCAGTATAAATCAATGGATTATTCAAACAATACGCATACCGATTATAATTTAACCAATTACCAGGTGCCTGCAATTGCGGATCAGGCGATAGAAAACGCCCTAATGCCGGATCGTAAACACGCCCGTTCATATTAATTAAGGCAAAGCCATCCAGGTGTTCATGCATGGTATAGCCTCGGTCCGTCAAATAATTGGCGGGTGTGGATAAAACAGTTTGCCAGTTATTGACATCGCGGCGATTGCCCCAAGGATCAAAAGCATGGTTTTCTACTACTGTACCTGCCTCGTCAGTCAACGTTGTCAAAGAGCCTAAATAGTCGGTGTAGGCATAATATAACTGCCCTGAGCCGTTAGTCTCTATATAAATGGCCGCTAAACCATCTGAACCACTAATATAGTGAACTTTACGGTCGTTACCATTTGTTACTATATCTTCTTCGTAATCACCCAGGTAATAACGTGTTTTATCAATATTGCCATTGGTTTTATATACTGCTTTTCGTCGTTGATGATCTATACCATAGGTTAGCTCAAGTAATTTGTCGCCTTCAGTAATCGTTTCCACTTTCAGAAAATCGGTATAGCTAATACTTTGCTCATCATCACCTATTAAGGTTGGATTACCTTTTATGGAGGTTAAAGCATGTGGTCCCGCATCGTATATTATTCCATCGATTGTTGTAGGTTCTCCATAGGCCATGGTATAACCAATATCACTTTTGGTGGTAATATTGCCGTGTACATCATAATCCATATCAAAAAATGCAACTGAAGTTCCATTCTTATAAACGGTCCAATCATCCAGTTGATTATCGGTTGTTTTGTAATTAAACACTTCCTTTTGGTTCGTCAGCAGATCTTCGCGGTATTCGAGATTTCCTTTTGAATTAAACAAATAACCGTGTTCCAGCACACCAGGGCAATTAATGCTTTCAGGTAAGTACGTTTCCTGATCAAAACCATATGTAGTTGTTTTATCGCCCTTTACCACTTGGGTTAGTTGACCTTTTATATTAACAGATTTTGCTTTCCAAACACTTAAGCTGCCTTTGCTTTTTACCTCGGTTAGGTGACTGTATTTATTGTAGGCATTTGTTGTAAAATAACCCGATGGATAGGTATGCTTGGTTTCACGTCCCAGATAGTCATATTCTGAATGGGAGGTAAAGGTCTTACCTTCCACTTTTTCGGTATAAGTTGTTATACGTCCCAGCTTAAGGTTCGATCCTTCGTCGTAGGTATAATACACCTCATGTCCGTCATCATTCTTTGTATACTCGATAAACCCGGTATTCGGATCATACTTAGTTGTGGTAGTTACCCCGTTGACATTAGATGTTAGTACTCGACCCGCATCGTCATAAATATAGGATGAGCGGATGGTTTCCTCTGTACCATCGAATTTGGTTTTCTTGTGATCCTGCCACACAAGTTCACCAAAACCGTTGTACTCACTTTCTACTGTACCGGCATCCGGATCAATTAGTTTGGCTCGATTTCCTTGTGTATCAAAGAAAGTTTCAACAGCACTTCCCTCTTCCGGTGTTGATGTTTTTGTCAAACCAGATGGCCAATAGGTATAATCCACCGAACGGCCATTAACAGTACTCTTAATTAACTGCCCTGCATGATTAATAAGTTCAGTTGTAGAACCCGATGGTGTTGTAACAGTCGTCTGTCTTACCGTGGAATAATCGTAAGTGGTTTGTCCCATTGGTGTATCCTTAGTGAATACCCGTCCATAAACATCATACGTATAAGTGATTTCGTCAACAGGATCATCTCCTAAATAAAATGGTTTGGAAACTATATGAACCTGTCCCTTTGAATTATAAGCGGTTTTAACGGCTATTTTGCTATTGGTATCAAAACCATAATAGTCTTTGCGTAACTCCCGTCCATTCTTATCATACCAAACCCATTCCGGTGATTGCCCAGATGTTTCAGTATAACTATAATATAAGGCATTATCAGGGCCATCGTTATTGGCCCATTGTAACGAATTAACGGTATAGGTACCATCAGGATGTGTCGTCTTTGTTAAACGTCTAAACCCATCGTAATCGTAAGTCGTTGTCAGGTTCAAAGCAACATCAGTCTCCGATTTAACATGACCAGTTGTTTCATAGTATTGATAACTGGTTTTTAAACCAGTAGTATTATCCGTTTTTTCACTAACAAAACGGCCATCATTGCTATATATAAAGGTTGTACTTCTGCTCTTACCATTAGCGGTAACTTTAACTGTTTTAGGATGACCTAAAGCATCAACCTCTAAATAATCTGTTACAACTTCATTGACATCGCCCAAATCTTTGATTTCCTGGGCCAGGTTCCCTTTTGTGTCGTAACTATATTTGTTGACCCTTATCTGGTCGGTATCAACCCCGTTTTCTTTAGTTATTGTTACGGTTTCCGGCTTATTAGGACACCAACTTCCTTTATTAATGTAATTGACTGTTTTAACTTCCTTAATATTACTACCAATAAATTCGGTTGTTATCTGTTCAGGATTTAAAAAATCATCGTATTCGTTGTAGCTTACCAGCTTTGTAATTCCCTCAAGTATATTTTCCTCTTTTTGTGAGGTAAGCCTGCTTTTAAAACGCTTATTACTGAGATTGTCAAATGCAAAAGTATAGGTTGTTTTAGCACTCGATATATTATTCACAAATTGTTCTTCATACTTAGGATAAACACTATAATAGGTTGTGTTGACCTCATTTGTCCGCGTTAACTTTGTCTGCTGTTGCAGATTATTAACCGTTGATTCCATAAACCCAAGGAAGCCTTTCCCCAGAACATGAACTTTAGCCGATTTATAGCTGTATTGTTCGGTTTGATCAGCACACACACCATTGGTTCGGGTCACCACGTCAACAACGTGTAGGGGGCCGATTAAATCCACAACAGGAAAAGATGAATCAGTACCTGAGGTATATAAGTCGCCACCTTCACAAATTGGAGCATGGCTAATGGTTATCTTATTACCCTGACCGTCGGTTATATATTTAACGACATCCTTTACATAGCTGAAGTTGGTTTGATCATATTTTAATACATTTCTCTCTTGCTTATAAAGAGCCGGGAAACCATCACTATTAAAGTCAACAAGAAAAGTACGCTCATATTCATCAACCGTCACCTCTGAATCTCCTGTGTCTCGTTTACCAAAAAAAATAAAATGGCCATCACCTTTTCCTAACCCATAAACAAATTGTACGTTGGTCTGATAGCGAATACCCTCAAGACCTATCTCGCCGCCATTATTGGTAAACTGTTGGAAAATATCAATAATATTTTGTGGTAATGAGCCTGGTCCTATATTATATATACCATATACTTTTCGATAATAGAGCATGGCATCTAACCTGCCATCTTTATTAATGTCGCCCCCTTTAAAACCATCAATAATTATTTCCTCATCTACTAAATAATTGGTTTGACTTAAATCAACACCATTATCTAAAAAGTACTGGTGCAATTCTTCGGGAATTGGCAGATCTTCCGTTACTTCATGAACACCATTTGCTGTCCAGAAATATGATTTGATTGAAAAAGTAGATGCTGATATCAGGTCAGTAATGCCATCTCCATTAATATCGCCACTCTCCGGGTTAAGACCAATCGAACTACTACTTTTGGTGAATATACTGGACAAGCTGGTGCCATTGATTTGGAACGTTTTAAATGCATTATCCTCATAAAAACCCATATCCACCTTACCATCACCATTATAATCACCCTGTTGGAACCTAAACTTATCATGATAAGTACCCGAATCAATAATCCCGTTCTCATTAAGAGCTATCAGTGTTGAGGTATTATTTGAACGATCATAATCAAGCAGAGAACAGCTACCATTATTCTGCATGATAAATACTTCAGACAAGCCATCGCCATCAAAGTCTCCAGTTGTCGCTTTAAAATTGGTTCCGATAATTTTTGCAGTAATGCTCTTAAATGAGGTGCCAGTCGAGCCATTGACATGCAAAAAGCTCATAATCGACTTATCATTATATAAATATAAAATGTCTGCCATTCCATCACCATCAAAATCGAATACCTCATCATATATTTGCCCAACCTCGGTTATTTCATTCTCCCAGTTGGCTTTAGTAAATGTTGAGCCATTATTCAGGTACAAACGTTCGTAGTATTTATTGTCCTCTTCAACAAGGGCATACAAATCAATCTTTCCGTCTTTATTAAAATCGGCCGGAACAGATGAGATACAACTTAAGCTACGACCTTCACTACCCCTGTAAAGATGATTCCAATTAAAAACCGTAGGGTTAATTATTTCTCCTTCACCGTTTTCAAGCTTAATATCTGTTAGATGTGTATAAAGATCAGTGATATAATCAAAACTGTATCGTTTAAGAAGAGTTGAGCCATGTTTGATTTCAATATTCTCTAAAAGCTTTGTGTTTGGTACCTGAATACCATCAACAAAAGCAAATGATTCGTCCTGACGGCTTGTATAGTTGAAGTCTATTAGATAAGTATTACCTATGTAATTAATACTTTCAATCCAAGATTCTCCATTACTTTGGCCATAGGTAAAGGTGATGGCATTGCCATTTTGATCGGCAATCCGGTTTATTCGCCACATAAAAATACCTGTTCGCCCTGGTAACATTATTTTGGAATCTGTTGTATTTCCAAACTCCATTACCATACCATTTTTACTTTCAACAAGAAATGAGGCTGGCGCACTTCCAGTGTTTCCAAGTGAAGTTACACGAGTACTGACATCGCTCTCTGTAAAGTATCTTGAATCATTAGCACCATAAACACCTGAAGTGACCAGTAATCGCTGACCATTTAAGGCAAACTTATCATTCGCATCCATTGAAACCGGGTGGTAATTATCATCGAAATAAGGATTGTCAGGCGTGCGGGTTATAACAGATAATCCTGTCAGGTTCATTCCATACCCTAGTAATCCACTGCCGGACTGGCTATTATAAGAGATCCCTATACCAGGAGTTAGATCATTAATCCCAGCCGGACATTCAATTGGGATATTATATGTTGCAGAACCAGAAGGACTCACTGCAAATTGACCGGGGATAGTTCCTACAACACCTCCTGCTGTCGGATCACTGGTGATGGTACCATCCGGTTTCATATAAGTAGCATCGGTTGGTGGAAACAGCAAGGCCTGATCTATTTTAGCATGGAATACCTCTCCCGATGTAGGTTTAAAGGTAAAGCCATCCATTAATTTAATAAAGTCCCGGGCTATATAGGTTTTCGATTCAGTTATCGGCGATTTTAGTTCATGACTCACTTGTGGATCTTGTGCCTGTGCGAAACCAACACCCGAAATGAGTAGACATAGAATACTTAATAATTTTTTCATTTTTTAATCTGGTTTAGGTCTTACTTTTTAATGATTTTATAAGTCAGCTTTTCTTCATTGGTCTGTAATATCAGAATATATACGCCAGGGCTTAAGCTTTCCATTGGGATTGGATTATCACCATGGCTGATGATCTGTCCGTTCTTTACCTTATTACCTGCCGAGTTATACAGCTCGTAAGAATAACTCACTTCGGCATCCCCGCCTGTAATGTTCACTTTCAGGTTACCATGGGTTGGGTTGGGGTAAATACTCACCTTGCGTTCACTCCAGCTCTCTTCAACCGGCAGAAAATCATCCTTGGTGGCAGCTTTGGCACTTTTTAAAGTAACCTCAACCACTTTTCTTTTAATACGGTTCCCTGAAGCATCGTAGGTGTATTGCACCTCAAACGATTGTGCTTCGGCATATGTTCCTATCGCCATGCAGGCTAATAATACCAATAGTATTTTCCTCATCTTATTGCTTATTTAGATTAGTTAATATTTCTTCCATCTGGTTTAATCGCTCTTCAAGACTATGTCGCCTTTCAGCTTCTTCTTTAAGCGCATTGTATGCCTTGTTTAGTGCACTTTCCACTTCGGCCACTCGCTTTCTGTCCTCACTCAACTCCTCAATCTTTTTCTCCTGCTCTATGGAATAAAGCGTTAACTCTTCCACTTTCATCAATAGCAGCTTATTCATCTCCGCCAGGTTAACACCGGCTTCTTCCATTTCATCTGCCGAGGGTACTTCCGGTAAGTGCTTATTAGCTTTTATAAAAGTTTCTACTTCTGAGAGGTCTTTTAGGTGGTAACTGTCTTCGAAAACAAAGTCGGCGGTATTGCCATTGGCGGTGTAAGTAATGTTATTGGCAGTCAAGGTACCGTTGAGTTCTATATCGTTACTTGCGATTAATTTCACTTCAACTTCTTCAGCCAATACTTTACCATCAACCTTAACCTGACCGTAATTTTGACCGCTACTAATTGTCATTACAGTTCTGTCTGATGAACGGGAACCATCCGAATTTTCTATATCCGTATTTATTAAACGAAACTCAATACCACTTGCATATTCATCATTCTGATATACGAAATGAGCTCTTCCATCCTGAACAAATGACGCTAATGCTTCATTATTAGAATTATGTCTTCGAATAATAAAAGGGCTATTCTTCGTAAAGTCAGAACTATTTTCTTTCCATGTATTGTTTAAAACAAATCCAGGTGTACCTCCAGAGTAAGGGTTGTTGATTTCCACCATTGCAACAGGTGAATTGTTTCCTATACCAATTTTACCAGCGAAATAGTTATTAACTCCAGCCATAGTTTGATATATATACCCATCTGAATGAAGGATCTGTTGTGTTCCTCCATGAGAATATAGACCTTGTCTAAGAAGAATTCTATTGGTATTGGCATATCCCAAATAGAGATTTCCTCCCGCTGCACTTAGAGTAACATTGCCATTGCTATGATCGTTAAGTATGAAGTTATCATTATACAGAGAGTATATACCTCCTCCAGAATAAAGGTAAAGGCGCTTTGTTCTGGTATAACCATTAACATCAAACTTATATAACGGCGACAGACCAACACCAACATTTCCGTTATCGTATAAACGAAGTAAGCTTTTGTTTCCAGGCCCTTGGATATCTAGTCCATTTGTAGCCCCTAAACCTTCCCCACCAATCCTAATTCTTGCAACATTATTATGCCAATTGAGACTTACATTTGCCGAAGAATTGTTTGGATTAATAACAGTAACAGGATCTTGAGAGAAAGAGTAGCTGTACAATAAAATAAGAGCAAATAATAGAAATACTTTTTTCATAGTTAGTTATAATTGATTTATAAATTTTTCCACCTTTTCTAATCGCTTCTTTAAATCGTCCATCTCTTTGTCCTTTATCTCTAACCGTTTCTCTTGCTCAATCGAATAAAGCGTCAACTCCTCTACCTTCATCAGCAACAGCTTATTCATCTCTGCCAGGTTAACACTCGTTTCTTCCATCTCATCAGCCGAGGGTATTTCCGGTAAATGTTTATTGGTTTTTATAAAAGCCTCTACTTCCGATAAATCTTTTAAGTGGTAGTTGTCTTCAAATACAAAGTCGGCGGTATTGCCATTGGTGGTATAGGTAATGTTGTTGGCGGCAATTGTCTCCACTTTTACCTCTTCTGAATTAAAAACTCCATTAACAGTCAGGTTTCCTTCTATGCGTTGGTTTCCTTTATTATGAAGAACTTTAGCCCAGATACCATCTCCATTTTTATCCCGGCTTCTGAAATACATTATTGGCGTATTCGTAGCATTCTTAATCAAGATTTGTCCACCATATCTATAATTACTATTATTACTGCTATGCCCTAAGTTTATTCCCCAAAACCAATTGTCTCCTTCGGGAGCATTTGCCTTTTGATGAGCCTGAAAGAAACCACTCTGCCAAATTGTATTCCAGTCTTCGGTGGAATTTGGATCATCTAGCAATTGTGTTTTGCCATTTATAATGCCTGCCACAGTAAGATCATTAGTCAGTTGAATGGATTGTGCGAAAACATCATGTTTAAAATTAACTTTTCCATAGATATCGAAACGATTTGAATTACCATAGTTCCAAATAATACGCCCATTGTAATCCGCACTGTGACTATGCTTAAAGTCAATAAAAGCCGCAGATGTTGACTCCAGCTCAATTGAAGATGAGCCTTCTCTTCGAATTCGTAATCCTCCTGTCATTACATTTGTACCATCTGTTCTCAGATATTGAGCAAATATTGGGGTGATGCAATAAAGTAACATTGATATTAATAAATATCTTTTCATTTCTATTTTTTTAAGTCAATTAGTATTTTTTCCATTTGATTTAATCTCCCCTCAAGAACTTTGCGCTTTTCTTCCTCCGTTTTAAGAGCTTGTACCAACTCCCCTCTGCGCTCTTTTCTTTCTTCCATAACTTTCTTCTCTAACTCAATAGAATAAAGCGTCAACTCCTCCACCTTCATTAATAACAGCTTATTCATCTCTGCCAGGTTAACACCAGCCTCTTCCATTTCGGCAGCAGAGGGTATTTCAGGTAAGTGCTTATTGGCTTTAATAAAAGCTTCTACTTCAGAAAGGTCTTTTAATTGATAGTTCTCTTCGAAAACAAAGTCGGCGGTATTGCCATTGGCAGTGTAGGTAATATTATTGGCGGCAAGAGTGCCATTAAGTTGCATATCATCAATGCTTGCGAGGGTAACTTCTATTTCGTGTGCTTTTATATCACCGTTGACATCGAGTTTGGCAGAGGGGATAGTACCTATCCCGATATCTCCATTATTCATGATGGACATTTTACTACTTCCATCTATCTGAAAACCAATACGAGAATTAGAAGCACCTCCAATGTAATTGAAATAAGAATTACCATCTCCGCTTGTATGGACAATAGTTTTAACTTGATCATTTAGTGAGTAATTTATCGAACCCCTTACCTCTAACTTTCCGTTTGGACTAGTTGTTCCAATACCTAAAGCCCCAGTAGCTGACATCGTCATATAATTGGTTGTGTAACTATTCCATTGAAATAAAGGCCTATTAAGGATTTTCCCTCCAACTCGCCGTGCATCAAATGCTAGCATTGGATTAGAACCAGTATCATTGGCATCTGGCACTTCTGCGGATAAGCCCATAACAGTTCGATTATCTGATTCTCTATAACCAAGCAAACGAGGTATAAATTGATTGTGTACTCCAGTCCCATTCTGTATCTGAAAATAATCTGAAACTGCATCACTTATCTGTACCTTGAAAGCTTTCTCTACACCTGATATTGAAGGTACATTCAGATGCAAATGTGCAGTAGGCGAATCAGTACCTAATCCAACTTTACCATTTCCATTAAGATGCATACTAAGTACTTCCTGATTCGCTGAATTGGTTGTAATAAGTTGCATATATGTATCCCAAGAAGAACCTCTGTAAGATCTCAAAATCGATTTTCCAGCATAATAGAAATCAAATATTAAGTCCCTTTTACTTTCAATACCCAATGGCTGATTTGGTCCTCTAAGCACAATCTTTGAATACGTATTGTTGTTAATATTTCCAATTGTGAGATCCCCTGATGAATTGTTATTCCCTGTTTGATTCCATTGCCCCAAAACCGACACAGCAATTAAAAATATTGAAATTAAACTTGTTACTTTTTTCATTTTGATTTATTTAATTAGTAATGATTCTAATATTTCTAATCGTTCTTCAAATGCTCTCCTATCTTCTCTTACTTTCTCTATTTCTTTTGTCACTCGTCTTCTGTTCTCCATCAACTCCACAACTTTAAACTCTAAACTCTCTACTTCTTTATCCTTCTCTATCGCATAAAGCGTCAACTCCTCCACCTTCATCAAAAGCAGCTTATTCATCTCTGCCAGGTTCACACCAGCTTCCTCCATCTCAGCAGCCGAGGGTATTTCCGGCAAGTGTTTATTGGCTTTTATAAAAGCTTCTACTTCGCTAAGATCTTTTAAGTAGTAATTATCTTCGAATACAAAGTCAGCAGTGTTGCCATTGGGCGTGTAGGTAATGTTGTTGGCGGCCAGGGTACCGTTGAGTTGCATATCATTAATACTGGCAAGGGTCACTTCTATTTCGTGGGCTTTGATATTGCCGGCGACGTCAAGTTTAGCGTCAGCTGAAGATTTACCTATTGCAATATTCCCATTTCGATATATCCTTAATTTAGGATCACCCCAATCCACCGGGTCATCTTTCCCCGTAGAATTTGGAGAGATACAGAAATCCATTGTTCCGCCATTTCCATAAAAGAAGATAGCTCCAGCACCACTTCCATAAGAGCCAACATTATTGGCATATCTGGTATTTTTAGCCAACCAACCATTCTGATAAACATCTTTATATGAATTAAAAAGTATACCATGGCTTCCAGACCAAGAATAAGTTGCCAATTGAATTTTATTAAGAGTAGTTTCTCCTACTTCAAGCTCATTTAATACTTTTAAGCTATTCAAGTTAAATTCCTTAAAATTAGATTCACCTGTCTCGCAATCGATAACTAAATCTCCTTGCGGTAATTCATTATGGAAGTTCTGGGTTAATAAAGGCGTCATCGCAGATGCCCCATTAACAATAGGACGGTAATAAAATCGAGTATGAGATGGTGGTATTTTAATATAAACTTCAACTTTTACATCATTACGAACAGCTTTAATATTATTTGGATCAATATTAGAATTTAACAATACCAACTTAGCAAAATTTACCGGTTTGGCTGTACTATTTTGATTCTTAAATCTTGTTACTAATTTGCCATAATACATCCTTGAATCACCACCACTGTTAGCATACAATTCAAAGGTGGTTCCAAAATCCTGATAGGCAGCTGTAACTTGACACTCAGCTATCTTTGTCCATTTTCCAGCATTCGTACTGGATGTATTGTGGGTATACCACCTGTGATTAATCGATAAATCTTCTGTTTGACTCCAAACAAGAGATCCAATCCAACTCAACACAATTAACGTTGTTATTTTTTTCATTTTACTATTTAGATTTGATTAATATTATTCTACGAATAAAGCCTCCAACTTTGCCAAACGCTCTTTCATCTCTTCTGTCTCCCGCCTTCTGTCCTCACTCAACTCCTCAACTTTCAATTCTAAACTCTCTACTTTCTCATCTCTCTCTTCAATCTTCTTCTCCTGCTCAATCGAATAAAGTGTCAACTCCTCAACTTTCATCAAGAGCAGCTTATTCATCTCTGCCAGGTTAACACCCGCCTCTTCCATCTCTGATGCAGAAGGAATTTCCGGTAAGTGCTTATTAGCCTTTATATAGGCTTCTACTTCGGTAAGGTCTTTTAATTGGTAGTTGTCTTCGAAAACGAAGTCGGCGGTATTGCCACTGGCGGTGTAGGTAATGTTGTTAGCAGCAATATCCTTAACCTCGATTTCTTCAGAAAATATTTGACCATTGATAGTTAAATTACCTTCTATCCTCTGATTTCCTTTATTGTGAAGTACTTTTGCCCAATATCCATCTCCATTTTTATCTCTGCTCCTAAAATACATCGTTGGAGTAGTAGACGAGTTTCTTATTGCTATTTGTCCTCCATATCTATAATCAGGATTATTACTCCCATGTCCCATATTTATACCCCAATACCATTGATTTGCTTCAGGAGAATTTGGCTTATTATGACCTTCGAAAAAACCACATTGCCATATTAAATTCCAATCATCTGTTTTATTAGGATCATCAAATATGATATTACCTGCTACCTCAAGTTTAGCATTAGTTGGTGATTTGCCGATTGAGATATTTCCGTTAGCTGTATTCATTAATAGTACATTATTGTACTCCTTATTGCTATACTTTCTGCCAATTCCAAAAATATTACCACCAAAAACACTTTCATTAAATCCCATATTAATACCCAATGTACCCCCGTCTTGTCTTAGTTGAATCATGGGGTTATCACTTTCATTATTATTATCGGTATCTGCTTCCAACAAAAAAATTGCATCACCATCGGTTGAAGATGAAACGTGTAATTTCCCAGTTGGATTTGACGTTCCAATGCCAAGATTATTCATAATGTAAGAAGGATTGCCATTCGTTTTGAAATACACCTTAACATCTCCTGATGCATTTTTTAACCACAGCTGTCCGGATTTATCTGCGGCAGCTTCTAATCGTGAGACAATCGTACTGTTATAATTAAATACATCATATGATCTAACTCCAGAAGCTCCCTGAAATATGGAAACATTACCAGTTGTAGGATATTGATTCGTCTGTCCCCAAACAGCCCCACAAACCACTATCATCAAAATTAAAGTACTTAGTTTTTTCATTTTGTAGTTTTAGTGCACTGTGCCTGGTGCGCAGTGCATGTTATTTACATTTATTAATTTTCTTTTTTGCTTTCCATCGCGCACCCCTGCCCCCTAAAGGGGAAAGCAGCGCGCATGTCATTAATCAAGTTCTAATTTTCGTTCTTCACATATATTTGATAGCTGAGCTAAAACCTTATCTAATTGAAAATTGACCTCTTGATTGGTAAAGCGAATCACCTTAATGCCAAACCCTTCCAGTTCATTCGTTCTGCCTTCATCATAGGCTATCTGATCAACCTCATCGTGAATCCCTCCATCAACCTCAACAACAAGCCTTAATTCATGACAATAAAAATCGGCTATAAAAATGTCTATTGGGTGTTGAGCTTTAAATCGATAACCCAATTGTTTGTTAGACACTTTTGCCCAAAGAACTTTCTCTGCCTCTGTCATATTCTCACGTAAAGTTTTAGCTTTTTGAAAAATGTGAGGCTTAGCCCCATAAAACATATTTCTCTCAACCGAATCAGCCATACCTGAATTGCTTAACTTGTTTCTTTCACCTCGCACCCTGCCTAAAGGGATATCGGCCCACATAACCAAGCTGTAAATCAGTTCCCCTTTAGGGGTTAGGGGTTTGGTTTGAAGTCTTAACCAACTTCATCACCATCTTCCTCAATTCTTCCATCTCACTTCTCATCGCTCTATTCTCATCTCTCAACTCTTCCGTCACCCGTCTTCTGTCCTCACTCAACTCCTCAACTTTAAACTCTAAACTCTCTACTTCCTTATCCTTCTCAATCGCATACAACGTCAACTCTTCCACCTTCATCAAAAGCAGCTTATTCATCTCTGCCAGATTCACACCCGCCTCTTCCATCTCGGCAGCCGAGGGTATTTCAGGTAAGTGCTTATTGGCTTTTATAAAGGCTTCTACTTCAGATAAATCTTTTAAGTGGTAGTTGTCTTCAAATACAAAGTCTGCAGTGTTGCCATTGGCTGTGTAGGTGATATTGTTGGCTGCCAGGGTGCCGTTAAGTTGCATATCGTTAATGCTGGCTAGTGTCACTTCTATTTCTTGTGCTTTGATATTGCCTGCAACATCGAGTTTGGCGGAAGGAGTTGTGGTGCCAATGCCGATATCTCCTCTACGATAACCTCCGCCAGTACTAAGAACTATTGAAAGAGCATCATTATATGAATCAGTATCGCCAACTCTAATTTTTGCAGTATTTGGATTTCCTCCAAGGTTACCTATTGATAACCAGTAACCATTATCTCTCCCGATTCTTAAAGTATGATTTCCACTTGGACCATATAAATGCAATCTGTTTAAGGGATTGGATGTTCCAATACCAACATTGCCATCCTCATCTATTTTTAATCTATCAACGCCTATGCCTGCTACCCCACCATTTGTTCGAATTGTAATTGCTGGGGCGCCAATAAACATCCCATTATTTTGCCATATCATGTAATTATGACTATTGGTTGAGGTAGTATTATGGTAAAAATTACGCCTATCACCTGATACACTATTAAATTTTAGTGCACCATTCCACGACATATCGCCATTAATATCAAGCTTTGTACTTGGTGAATTCGTACCAATTCCAATATTACCGTTATGATTTATAGTTAAATCATTGGTATGGTTATTTGCTCGGAAAACAAGTCTATCAAAAGCATGTTCGTATTGCATTCCTCCAACATATGAATCATCAGAATCTCCAAATCCCATATATGATACCTTTGTATTAGGTGTCAATATGGAAATCATTCCGTTATCAATAGATTTTAAACTGATACCTGAAAAAGAATGAGCATTAAGTGTATTTGACCCATTGTTGACAATTAACTTATTATTAATAACTTCCTGCCCACAAGTAGCTCCCCAAAACATTCCCATTAAAATTAAAGTCGTTAGTTTTTTCATTGTTTTTCTTTTAGTGCACTGTGCTTGGTGCATCGTGCGTGTTATTATTATTTAGTTTTTATTGTTTTCACCTTCCGGCCCGCACCCTTCACTTCCTAAAGGGAACCAGCCCATATATCCAAGCTGTAAATCAGTTCCCCTTCAAGGGTTAGGGATATCAAGCTGTCAACCAAAGTTCCTTTAGGGATTTAGGGTAAATTCTCCAACAAAGCCTCCAACTTCGCCTATCGCTCGTTCTGCTCACCATCTCATCGCTCTATTCTCACCTCTCAACACCTCTGTCCACGTTCTTCCGTCAACTCTCCAACTCAGAACCCGGAACCCAGAACCTTCACATCTCGACAAATCACCACTTTGATATTCTTTACTCTTCCGTCTCCCGTCCCCGGTCTTCCGTCAACTCTTAAACTCTAAACCCAAAACTTTTCCCGCCGTCTCCCTTCGGACTTCTTTCACTTCTGCCTTTCTATTCCCTCTTCCCATTTCACAACAGGACACAACAAACCCATTCCGGCCTCTCACCCAGCTACATTCCCTTATTATAATAATTCCCGATTATCTTAAAAAAGACGCATAAAGAAACATAAAAAACTGACTCCTCCATGCTTATCGGTCAGATATTTTAACCACTAACAGCATGTTTTTCAACTCAACATATCGACACACTAATGTTCTTTACAAAAAAAAGCCCGGTTTTCACCAGGCTTTTCAACTGTATAACTATTGAACCTCATTACTTAATGGTACTGACTTTTATTCCTGCTCAAACTCCTCTTCCACTTCCTGCTTTTGGGCCTTACTCAGGTCAACGATTATGCGTGCCGACTTATAATTACGATAAACCTCGGGATGACTTTGTTCAAACAACAACATCAGTTTATCAATCTTGTTTTTCAGCAACTCATTAATTTCTGCGAACACCACTTTCATCTGATAGGTGGCTTGCGAGCGGGTTACAATGGCCGAACGTGGTGCCGATATCACCTCAACAAAATCATCAATCTCTTTCTTAAGATCATCCACCTTTTCGGGCGTACTGCCATAATTTTCAAATACATCCACGTGCTCTTCGGCTAGGGCGTGGATATTCAGACAAGTTGCTTTCAACTGCTCGGCACTCATATTCTGAAGCATCGACGGACTTATGCTCACCTTTGCCTGCAACTCAGGTAGATTATTGTCGATGGCATATACATACAATATGGCAGCGATCTGAATGGTTTCCTGAATCATTTCAGCTTCCTCTTTTTGCTTTAATTCACTGCGCCCAACAGCGTGGCCGGCCTGTAGCATAATCAAATTTTCCAGTTGATTCATGCGCTGGTCAAACACCACCAGGTTACTGGCAATGGCAGGATTGGTATTTAATACATCACCGTATTTTTTAAAGCTATCGCTAACGGCATTGAACATTGATTTGTGATTCTGTTGAATTTTATTCATTACATTGGATTTTATTTGGTTAATAACAATTGAAATTATTGCGGCTGTTTTTAAATGCCAAATAACTCCCTGAAATATTGATTAACAGGCCATATACATTGATTAACATTTACATATTATAGATAAACAACAATCGCTCATGCAAATTACAATCTATTTCACCACGATCTCACCACATAACGCTCAGCTAAATGAGCGCCAGGGAACCCGACCAAGGTCCAAGCCACCTTGCGCAGCGTAAAATCCACCTTTACCATCATTCTGGTCAACCACAGCATGGCAAAAGGGACTGCGAGCTGTCTGCCAGGCATCGCGACCATGATCCAAGGTAACGTGAGCATCGTAAAATTCATCTTTAATATCGTTCCGGGCAACCACAGCATAGTAAAAGGGAACGTGAATCGTCTTCCCAGGCACCACGAGCAAGGTTCAAGACACCTTGAGCATCGTAAAGTTCATCTTTAACATCGTTCCGGGCAACCACAGCATAGTAAAAAGGAACGTGAATCGTCTTCCCAGGTACCACGAGCAAGGTTTAAGACACCTTGAGCATCGTAAAATTCATCTTTACCGTCGTTCCGGGCAATTACAGCAGCGTAAAAAAGACATTTCCACAACTTCTAACTCAAAACTTTAAACCCTGAAACCTGAACTCTCCAACCTTTTTCCCTCCGGTCTTCCGTCTTCTGTCCTCCGTCATAAACTTTGAACCCTGAACACTTAACTCACTAAAAAACCCCAAACCCGGAACTCTTATTTCTCCCTCCTCATCAATGATTTTATCTTCAGAACATGACCTTACAATTCTGACTCTCCTCTGACTATGCCATTTCAAGCCCAGGCTCCTCATCACCTTCCACCTCTTCAAAGCCAGCTTTTATAAATGCATCTGCCAAAACCAAATCAAAGGGTGTGGTAATTTTAATATTCTCACGATTTCCGGCTACTAAATGAATCGTTTTTCCATAGGCTTCCACCACCGAGGCATCATCGGTAAACAAAGGACTGTAAGGCTGTTCATAGGCCGGAAATAACACATCGGAATGAAATACCTGTGGGGTTTGCACCAGTTTAATAGTTGAACGGTCTAAGGCTTTACTGCAATCCTCATCAATCTGGCGGATTGATTCATAGGCATCCAAAACAGGAATAGCATTGCCTAAAGCTTTAGCGTGATGGTAACACCTTCTTAAGGTGTCGGGTGATACAAAGGGACGAACCCCATCATGAATTCCAATTAAGGCTGGTGTTTCGACCAAAGACAAACCATTTTTGACACTCTCAAAACGTGTTGATCCTCCATTGGTAATTGCATGAGGTACATTAAAACGATGTTCCATGCACAAGTTCTGCCAGTATGCAATCTGAGTTTCGGGTAAAACCAGAATCAGTTTCATGAAAGCATCAAATTGATGAAAAGTGTTAATGGTGTGCATCAATACCGGCAGGTCATTGATCTTAAGGAATTGCTTGGGAATATCACTTCCCATTCGTGTGCCGCTACCACCGGCTACAATCACTGCATAGTTTGTCATTTGTTTATCGGGTAAACGTTTTTAATTTTCTCCCTGCTTCAAAATTAATGTGCGCTGGTTAATAACACAAGAGAAAAGAAACAGAAGATGAGTGAAGGAAGGTTGTATATCAGGGTGAACGCATTTAAAATATAAATAAACCACCCCGCCTGACGGCACCCTTCCTAAAATTCAGGAGGGGAACGGGGTTATGTCACTCTCCTCCTTTTGAAGGAGGAGTACCACGAAGTGGGGAGGTGGTTATAATTGTTAAATGCGTTTGCCGTGGATTGTATATCTTCTATGTTAACACCAAACCCTTAAACTTCATGAGCATTATTATTCTGTCATTCAATTTCGGTTATTGATCCATACTTTTCCAACTAATCATCTAAATTCGTATTTTGCAGTTTCATCAATTTAAACCAAAGAAATATGATAGACCCAATTGTATTTGATTTCCTGACACAGCTTAAAGCCAATAATAACCGCGACTGGTTTAATGAGAATAAGGCATTGTTTAACAAGGCCAAAGCATCGTTTGAAGCATCGATGCAACAGTTTATTGATATCGTTCACGACATTGATCCCAGTGTTGGTGATTTAACACCTAAAGAATGCGTGTTCCGCATTTATCGTGATACCCGTTTTTCGAAGGATAAAACACCTTACAAAACCAATATGGGCGGATTTGTTGCCAAAGGAGGCCGTAAGAGCACCATGGCCGGATACTATTTACATGTTGAGCCAGGCGCTTGTATGATTGCTGGTGGTAGCTATTGTCCCCCAGCCGATATATTAAAAGCTATTCGTCGTGAGATTTATAATTTTGCTGATGAGTATAAAGCGATTATTCAGGATAAAGAATTCGTAAAAGTATTTCCTGAAAAATTTGAGGATAAACTAAAGATGGCGCCAAAAGGATTTCCAAAAGACTTTGAAGATATCGAGTTATTAAAGTATAAATCCTTCGCACCGCTTCATGCCGCTTCTGATGATGAATTAACGGGCAATAATGCTGTCGATAATATGCGCCATGTTATTAAAACACTGGAGCCTCATAACTCTTTTATCAACCGTGGTATTACAACCGAGGAGGATGAGATTACTCTTTAATGAAGTATCAAGATGCAAGACATAAGAATCAAAGCTTGCTCCGCATTAACGGAGATGATTCACACAATGCAAAAAACTGCTTCTGATGAAACACTAATCTTCATGTATTCAACAGGGAAATCGCTTTTAAAAATATAGATAGACCAATTTTTATCTTTTAACCACAAATTTCCCGAATTACTCTAATTTCTAGTTCCGCTTTGCGGAACAATTTGTGTTAATTAGTGCAATCTGTGGTTCTAAAATTTTAATTACTTTTTAAAAGCAATTTCCCTGATGTATTCAACAATACAGTCAAATACAAAGTAGAGAAACAATATTAATAAGCTAACGGCACGATGCTGAAAGCTATAAGCTAAAACTGAATGCAATTATACATAGATGCAAGAGGAGGTATGGCCGGTGATATGTTTGCTGCGGCACTGATCTCGGCTGGTGCAGATGAGTCGCAAATGCTGAAAGCCATGAAACTGGCAGCTGAAAAGATTGGTGAAGCCACGATCAGCACATCATTGACTCACGATAAAGCTCATCGACTGCACATCGATATTAAACACAATCACGGTCATTTATCCGGGCATAAAGCTTATCATCTGTTAGAGGATATATTTGCTGAATTGGATATCAAAGGAGTCTATCAGGAATTTGGTTTTAAGGCCTTACAAGTTTTGATTGATGCCGAGATTAAGGCACATAAGGAGAATACTTTTCTTACTGACCATATCCATGCGCATCACCACCATCATCATAACGATACAGATCATCATCATGAGCACCATGAAGATGCTTATTTACATGAGGCACAGGATATCCTGATTGATATAACGGGTGCAGCTATGGGATTGCAGCTATTGGAAGCCCCGATAAAAGCTGAATTGATTGCTCCGGTAAGTTTTGGAGGCGGTCATATTACTTTCTCGCATGGTCATTTACCAGTCCCTGCACCAGCAACTAAGATTATCTTCGACAAGCATGACTTACCTGGTGAAATGGGTCCGATTGACAAGGAATTATGCACACCAACCGGCTCAGCTATATTAGCTGCCCTGGATGCAAGTTTGTCTGAGCAAAATGGTCTGAAAGTTATTAAAGAAGGGACATCAAGAGGAGGGAAGGATTTTCCTATTCCGCCGCTGAAGATACAATTGGTTTAAACCTGAAATGTCAATCAAGTGATAAAATAGCACTATCTATAAGTCTATAACAAAGTCCGTCAATTGACGGACTTTGTAAATCATACTAAATGTTGGTTTAGCATTACTCTTCTGACATCCACCAAAGTTGTTTCCATATCTTAGCCCCATCATTGGCTTGTGTTGCCCCAATAGTGCTGCGTCCGTCTGTAATTATTTTAGTTAGTAAAGTCTGTAGTTCCTTCACCTTCTCCGGATGTTGTTCTGATAAATTCACCTTTTCTCCTGCATCATTTTTCAGATTAAACAATTGTACACGAGGCAGAGAATCCATGTTGTCCTGACCCGGACGAGGGTAACTCCAGCCACCTGATCCCGGACACATAGCCAGCTTCCAATCACCTTTTCTGATGGCAAAACTACCATTGATTGAGTGATGGATAGTGGCCTCCCTTAAGGGCTTATCCATTTTCTGTTGTTGCAGAACAGGTAATATGCTGTAACTATCTTCTCCCTGGTTATCCTCCAGTTTTTGATTAATGATGTCGGCAACTGTTGCTAATAAATCAGTGGTGCAGATAACCTCATCACTTTGTGTTTTAGGCGTAACAACATCCGGCCATTTCACGATAAACGGTACACGGTGTCCGGCTTCATAAATATCGGCTTTATGACCGCGGTATGGTCCTCCCGGAAAGTGACCTGCCTTTTCCATTTCCTTGATATTAGCTGCAGGTGAGCAACCATTATCGGTTGTGAAAATCACCATTGTATTGTTTTCAATACCGCTGTTTTTAATCGCATCATTTAGTTGCCGGATGTAATCATCAACCATCATTACAAAATCTGCATAGGCATTGATACCACTTTTATCCTGCCATTCATCTGTTGGCAAAATAGGTGTATGTGGTGATGGCAAAGGCAGGTATAAAAAGAATGGCTTTTCTTTATTGGCACGTTCTTCTACGTATTTAATTGCACGACGGAAGAAGTTAGGTGTTACATCTTCATGCACAAAATCTGGTGCTGTGTCACCTAAGCGCCACCAACCACCATTTGGCAGATTACTTTCGGTTACTGTATCAGGTATGGCTGTTGGCATGTGATTTTCAACATATACATAAGGCGGAATATCCAATGAAGCAACATGTCCGTAGGAGTAGTCAAATCCAATATCGTTTGGTGAATTAGTAATCTCTTTGGAATAATCTATCTGATCAGATTCATCCATAGCCCAATTCCAACCCAAATGCCATTTACCTATAAATGCGGTATGATACCCATTGTCCTGAAGCAATGATGCAACAGTCATCCTGTTGTTGGAAATCAATGCCGTGTCTTTACCCCATAGAACTCCATTTTTTAAGCGTGAGCGCCAATTGTATCGGCCGGTTAATATACCATATCGCGTAGGTGTACAAACCGACGAAGACGTATGGGCATCTGTGAAGATCATGCCTTCATCTGCCATTTTATTTAAGGCTGGTGTTGGTATTTTACATTCAGGATTATAAGCTTCAACATCACCATAACCCATATCATCAGCAAGAATGTAAATAATATTGGGTTTTGAAACAGCTTGATCTGAAGTACCTGTACTTGAAATCTGGCATGCTGATAATAACAACACAGCCAGTAGAAATAAGATTGGTTTAATCATAGATAATGTATTAATGGGTTTTTACAAATGCTTCAATCTCAACAAGTAGTTCGTCGCGGCAAACATCAGCTTTTACACAAATAATAGGTGCTTCTGGGTATTTATCCCGGCATATTCTTTCTACTCTTTCATAATCATCAGTGTGCTTTATATATGCACGTAACAGCCGGACATCAGATGTTTTTAATTCTTTTTCTCCTTCTGGTACTGCCAATTGGCAGAGCGAATGAATATGTTGCAGGGTAAGCTCTGTTTGTCTGGACACCTCAGCTTCATGGCTATCTTCACCTTCGATAGCAGCAGTTCCTGATACAAAAAGAAGGGATTCTGTTGCTGTCTCCAACAACTTCGCCCGTTCAAATTTGGGTGTAGTCCGGGTTGACAGGCAACCATTTTCAAGCACCTTATTGGAGTATATATGGGCATCGATCTGATCAGGATTTGTAATGGTTCTCAACCCGAATCCGTCGACAGCAATCAGATCAATGGAAAGACGAGTTCCTGCTACCCCAATTCCTGTGGCAGCCGGATAGCCCGATGTCCAATTAACCAAATTGTAAGTATTACTTCTGATGTCATTAAACACCTGGTAATTCTGTTTCTCATCAGAGGCAGCCAATATTGAAGGAATATAATTCCACTGACGGACAATATGCTTGTACGAGAAGTTATTTTGTTTCAGGATCTCACTGCTTTTCTGGAAGATCGTTTCAGCTTGTTCTTCAAGTGTCTCAGCATTTTTATCGTTGATTCCGTTCAGCAAAATCACCCTGTTACCCGCTTCATCTATCTCAACCACGTCAACACCTTCTTCCTGTTTATAATGAAGAATACCATTGCCTTCGTAAGAAACATATTCGGCAGAAAGGCTACAGTTTAAAGGCTTTTGTGCTACCAAATTGATTCTGATTTTTCTTTGAGAACCAACTTGTTGCCAAATGGTATCAATGATTTGTTTACAGCTGTGCAGTTCCTTGTCTGTGTTGCCGGCAACAAACACAGTTATCTTTACAAGCTTGTCAATCTTTGATAATTGTTTAAAAATATCAATTGCAGCATCGTTTAGGTTTGGCTTATTACTACAAATGGTATTAAAATTCAGCATTACAAGGATTTAAGATATTCTACTAATTGTTCCACTTCTTCTTTGCCCAGCTCCTGATCCCTCAAGCCATGCTTTTCATTTGTAAATACCTCTTCCAGGGTTGCACACCTGCCATCGTGCAAATACGGACCGGTACGCCATATTTCCACCAGGCTTGGTGTATCCCAGGTATTTTGTTGATCGTATGGACTCATTTTACCCATGGTATGTTTCTTCATGTCAGTAAAGTATTTACCATGATGACAGTAACTACAACCAACTCTTTCATAGATTGCTTTGCCCTTTTCCGCTTTGTCAGATAGTTGTCCGTCATCCTTTAAATAAGGACTTGGAACTGGTTTCAGTCTTTTCAGGTATGCATCCACTTTTTTGGCATCTTCCTCTTTCACCTGCGCAAACTGAATATGCCGGAAACCTGCTCGTACGGCAATTTCAGCCGTAGGTCGTATACCGGTAATCATGGCAGGAGGTGTTTCATGGCTTAAAAGCAGACTTTTACAGTTTTTAGGATTACCAATGCCATCATTAAGTAAATCCCAGTTTAAACCATCAACACGTGCATCATTGGGATGGCATCCATTACAAGATTGCCAACCCTGAAAACAATGTGAGGCATCATTAAAAATCATTTCACCTAAACGAATGTCATCTGGTTGGTAGTCCTCATTAAGCTGAATTGTTTTTGTTGGTTTTGACTGAGTCAGATCAACTATTTCTATATCGTCTGAAAAATAGTTGGCTACGAGTAGTTTTTGATCAACAACCTTGATTACACGAGGCCCGTTTCCTTCAATGGCAAAACGTTGCCTGAGCGGTTGAATGAATTGTAAGTCGTACGAAAGGTTTTCTTTGTTCTTGTATTTCTCCAATTGATCAATAAAAGGCTGATATTGGATTCGACTATAGTCGTGAGTACCAGAATGAGCCACAATTATTTCCTCATCATTGATACTTATACCCCACGTGCCAGCAGCTCCTCTTTCGGATTGATCCAGAATAACTGTAGCAACATACGACAGCTTTTTAGCATCGATAACAGAAATAGCAGAGGTATTCATCCAACCTTGGACAAGTTGAGTAGTTGGAACCTGAAAGCGTCCCAGGTTGTGGCTAACAAAAACATATTTTCCATCCGGTGATATAGTAATATCTCTTAGTGCATTGCTGCCATTGGCCAATCGTATATCCTTAACCTTTATCCCCTTTTCGGTATCAATGATAGAAACTGCGGCTGCTACGGTATCAATATCGGCCCGTGTTTCAGGTAGCAGATTGGCAACAAACAGAAAGCGTCCGTCATTGGATATTGCCTCTGTCATGGGCTGCCTTAGTACTTCAATCCTGTCAATCTCTTTACCTTGATTAACATCTACAACCGAAACGTCGTCGGTATATTGATTGGCCACATAAATCAAATGTTTTTCAGGATGTGCAACCGGAGCGCACGCACCATGACCAACCCTGATTTGTTGTTCTACACCATTTTTCAGATCAAATTTTAGCAGATAACCTTTAGAATAGGTCGTTGTCACCCAAAGTGATTTATCCTTGAATATCAATCCTGTTGGCGGTAGTTCTGTTTTAAACTGCTTAATGATTTTGCCATCCTTCAGGCGCATAATAGCTATGGTATTAGCTGTTTTGCCGGCAATAGCAACCATCTTCTTATGTTGATCAACCGCCATTGCTGTAGGCGAAAAAGGCTGATTAAGCTCGGATGTTTGAGCAACACCAGCTGTCAACAACACAAAAGCACTTAATAAGATAAGATTTAATCTCTTCATGATTCTCAGGATTAGCCTTACTCCTCAATTATTAATCTAAAGCCAACATTAAACACCTTCTGGAAGCTTAAATAACCATCTTTTGTTGCCGAGGTGGCGTTTTTGGGTCGATCTCTCCATGAGCCACCTTTAGCCGTTTTTAGCTGGCCGTTATTTTCTTTTTGCCCCTGAATCGGGAAATCGTAATCCGAACGTGTCCATTCTGCCACATTGCCCAGCATATCGTACAGACCCCATGGGTTGGATTTGTATTGTCCGGTTCCCTGCGGTACGAGAATGCCATCGTTGTAAGTATTATTGCGGGGTACAAAGTCATAGTACTTACGTCGCTTGTCATCAGCTTTCATAGGCTTCGGATCAACTCCAACAACCGCCAGGTCTTTCAATGAAATATCAGCCAGGTTCTCATATTCTGAGAAATCATCATCAATCCCACCAAAATACATGCTGGTATTACTTCCTGCCCGTGCAGCCCACTCCCATTGTTCTTCTGTCGGCAGATTTATCTTCAGACCTGTTTTGTCACTAAGGATTTTAGCAAACTCTGTTGCCTGGTCCCACGATACTCTGATAACCGGCATTTGATCTTCGTCAGCCGGATAACCTGGGAATATATGATCTTTCCACTGTTGGTCTATCACCCTGCTGTCGTGATCTTTAAAAATGGTTCGGAATACTTTATTGGTTACCTCCGTCTTCATCATCCAGAATGGCTGCTCTATTTCAGCCACTTTTTCAAGTTGATCGGGTTGTCCATTGTAATCACCCATTATGTACTTTCCTGCCGGAATCCTGACAAACTCCAAAATAACACCACCACCAATATCTACTTTCCTGGTAATTGAGTTATCAACAGCGGCTGCGTTTTGCAGCTCATCGGCAGAATGCTTATCCAACGGCCATCCTTCAACTTCCAAAGGCCTGTATGGAACCGGTGTGTAATCAGGCATTATTGGTGTAATATCACCAAGTTTCTTTCTTTCTTCGCTTGCTTTTTTATATTCTTCGCGGTTTGTAATATCAACATTAGCAAATAATTTCGCCAATTCCTTTCTTCGTTCATATTGATCAAACCCTTTGTATTCAGGTTCATCGAAATCCCCTTTATAGGGCACATTTAAATCGATCCAGGTATACAAGCGATCCCACTCTTTCTTGTCGAGTTCAACACCATGATGGCCTTTACTTAGCATCTGGATCAAGTCACTTGTATTGACATAATGATCCATCGGCTCCAGGGTATAGAAATCAGATTCACACCCTGGACGTCTTACATAAGGGTGTAATGCCATATAAGACTTTGAGAAGTCACGATACCCTGCTTGCTCATCACTTGAGAAATCCGGAAGGCTTTGATCGTTTCCATTATGGCAGGCTACACAACGCTTTTCAATTATTGGTTTTACCTCATTATTGTAACTGAATGGACGTGCATCGCCATACCAGGGTTGAATTATTTCAGGTTTTTTTCGTGCAGCCATTGTAAACTTCGATTCCGGCATCGAGTTCTGATCTTCATGACAACCAACACAACTTACCACTTCACCAGGCATGGCCGTCATCCAGCTACGCATTAATTGTAGGGCATTCCCATTAGCATCAAGTGGTTGCATCGAAATTGGTGTATTGGCCGGAATTTTAAAGGTGGCTGAGCCATCCTCTTCAACCGGCACAGTGCCCAGAATCCGCTTTACATCCCAACTACTTTCCAAACCAATAAGATCGTGGCTACCTTTATGATTATAGCTATATTCATAGGTGAAAAGTCTTAAACTTTTAACTGTACCCCTTGGTACTTCTTTTAAGCCTTTACCCTGATAAATATCCATAATATATACCGTTGCAGTGGTATCTTCAAGCCTCACTTTTTCAGGAATAACAGGAGGTGTCGGGCGCTTTTCCAATACCATAGGTTCAATAAAAGCGTATCCTTCTTCATCGTAAACCCGAGTCATATTATCGAATCGATCCACCAAATAGATTCCCCAAAGATCATCCGGGCTCATCTTAGCGGAAACCAGGAAATAATCTTCGCTAAGTGGATGTGGTGTTAAAAACTGCGGCCACACACCATCTACCAACCGATCTTTGACTATAGGTTCAACTTTTTTACCATAGCCTGGAATTTCCTGAATAACACCATCTGCTTCTTTTCTTCCCAGTGTCGGATCAAAAATCAATAACCTTCCTGCACGGGCAACGCCGTGATGACCTGATACGATCCCAACAAATTGAGAGGGATGGTCAGGAATTGGTTGAACATCGAACAACGAATTAGGAAAATAAGAACCGCTGCCGTAATGTTCTTTCTTCGTTGTTCCGTCAGGATTCATACTCATTAATATGCGCGTAAAATAGTGCGAGTTATCGGTATATTCCCATCGGAGGTAAGATACTTTTCCATTATTAAGAACCACCGGATTCCATTCGCTTTCCTGACCAAAATTTAACTGACGAAGGTCTTTTGTTTCAGGTTCTAGAAGGTAAAGGCTTCCAACTTTACTTCCTCCACTAACACAGGGTACTGCAGCATATGAAGCTGTTGTAGCAGTTATTATTTTACCGCTAGGCAGATAACAAGGATCAAAATAATCAATATCACAAAAGTTGGTTGGAGTTATGGTTGTACTGGTTTTATCGTTAATGTTGTATTCACATATCTCCCACATCTTGTTCTCACCTACAGTTGAGTAGAGCAGTCTGTCTCCATCCCAATGCAAGTCAATATCTTTAATGGGTGCACCATTGGAATTTTTTAACAGTGAATTGACCTGAACATCCTTATTTAACTGTGTTAATACACAAATATCATTTTGCCATCCTTTTCTATTAATCTCCGATGAAGTGGTCCAATTATTTTTATTTCGACCTATTTCGCGGGATGTTGCATGGCGAGCATTATTCACTTTATATCTAAGAACCAATAACTCTTTTTCGTTGAGTAAAGGATTATCAAGCATCACCGACCGGTGCTTTTCCAGAAACTTAACAATCTCCTTGGTTGCTTTGCTATTAAGCTTGTAGATTTCCGGTTTTAAGCTATTAATACGCTCTTCATACTTATCTAATTGTTTAAGAAATGATTTTGTATCGTTGCTCACATATTGTTGTTTGGCTGCAATATTCTCCAAACTCATTCGGGTACCCGCAAATGAAATGCGATTGATACGCTTTTGCAGTTGTGTAACTTCGTGAATTGACGACAGCAGTTGTTTCTTTTCACTCTTATCCTTAATAATATCAGCTTTCTTAGCCAGATAATCCGGCTGTTCCAGTTGCTTTAGTGCCACCTGGATCAAGGAGTCAAGTTTATCTTTTTTATCAATTTTGGGATTAATTCCCCAACTATTAATATGTAATAGCAGGCCTAAGCATACCATTAAAACCAGTTTGAATTTGTTCTTTCCCTGACTCATATCCTTACTTTTTAATATAGCCTAAACGTTTTGATATTTTCAATGCATACTCTCTGATGATTTCACCATTTTTGGCGAAGTCCTTTTCGGGAAGGCGCGATGACGGTCCGGTTACCCATAACAATGCAACGGGTTGACCATTCGAAGAATACACAGGAGCGCCAATGCAATGCACTCCTTCTAACTCTTCAGCACAATCAATGGCATAGCCAAGTTTGCGAATGTCATCCAGATGTTTTTTAAACGCTTTTTTATCTGTTATAGTATTTTCGTTATAACGTGTTAACTCCATATCTGCGATTAAAGAGTCCCGCTCGTTAGGGTCGCAAAATGCCAGATAAGCTTTACCTGGTGCTGAAACATGCATATCAACTTTCTTACCTGGTTTAAGGAAAAATGTAAACGGATGATTTCCAATCACCTGATCAAGCATGATTATTTTTTCGTCAACCATGGTTCCGATCAGCACTGTTTCATTGAGCTCATCTTTTAATTGGCGCATAACACCCAGCGATTTCTCAATCAGGCTTTCATCACCCATACTTGATAAACCAAGCTTTAGAAACTTTTTGGTCAGTACAAAACTGTTATCTGATTCCTTAAATAAATAACCGTGCTTTACAAAGGTATTAAGAATACGAAATACGGTTGTTTTGGCTAAACCGGTCTTATCAATTAACTCCTGCAGAGAAAATCCATCCTGGGTGGATGACAATAACTCTATAATGGTTATTGCTCTTTCAATATTCGGAACTGTGCTTAATTGCTTTTCCATTCTTATTATCTGTAAAGTTCACCTCGCTCCATTCTTCCTTCTCCCTCAAGAATCTGCAAGGTAGAAATTGTACTAAACTTACTCCAATCACTTACTTCCCAAACAACCTGCTTATCTCTTGTAACTTCAAATACCTGGGCTTGATTATTCCGATGACCATGGCCTCCCCAATTACAAACAATGGTATTTCCGTTTGGTAATCGTTGCACATTGGCTACAAACCGAAGTGGATAACCTGGTAATTCATTTTCCTCAAGTGTCCATATTTCTTTGTTGTTCTTGTCTACTTCTATTAAGCGATGGCCATCGCCACAGGCTATAAGCGTATTCCCATTTTCCAGACGAACTGAAGAGAAAGCATTGCCTTTCATGGGAATGGTTCTTATAATATTACCTTTTTTATCAAACTCACACACTTTGTTTTCGCTAAAGTAACCAATAAGATACGTTCCCTCATTTGTTTTTCTGATATTTCTGAATTGTGCGTGTGGATGTTTTTTGGTTGTTGGAATGATCAATTCCTTTTTGATTTTCCCCTTGAGGCTGATCTCCATTAGCTTTGCCGGAGTTCCGTTCTGAATGATTAATACATTGCCATTTTTAAGCATGGAGGCCGATTGCACTTCTGTTTTAGGCTCCCCTTTGTATTCCCAAAGAATTTCTTTATCAAGGTTGACCAATTTAGCTCCGGTCTGACAACTGAATAATATGGTGCTGTCAGATAACATGCTGACATCGTTACATTCTTTACCTGATGGGTAAGCCCATTCAACATTGCCCTCTTTGTCTACAATAACGATTTCTTTCATGCCACTACCAGAGGCTATAAACCGATGTTTTATTTCTTGTCCCTGAATATTGATGACGATACAAAGAATGCCTAAAATTGTAAATAGCTTCATTTTTTGATGGGTTTAAAATTTAGTATTAATGCCAATGGTAGCCCAAAATTCATCTTCAATATCAGGACGCTTATCAAAGCTCCACTGTTTATTAATGGCTCCGTGAATATTAAAAGCTCCAACTTTTACCGAAGTAGAAATACTTGAAGTAGCATGCGTCCAACCTGAACCCGCTCCAAACACACCGGTATGATAGTTGACTGCTCCACCAATCTTAATCTTTGACAATACCGGTATTGTATAATATCCGGAAAATTCATGAACCGATCCATCTTTAAAATCTATATCACCAAAGGGAAATATGTAATAAAGGTTATATCCAGGTACAATGGCCTGCTCACCAACTTTAATCAACGACGGTAAAGAAAAACCCAGGTTGTATTTCCATAACATTTTTGTATGATCTTCTCCATTCGCTTTTGGTAAGTAAGCATTTGGACAAACTATATAATCAATAAAACTGTTCAATGCTACCTTATAACGCTTTTCATTAAAAAGCGATTTCTTGTATTTAAGTAGGAATTCAATATCATCATTGTCCTTTAAACCTCTGTCAACAGGTAATGATGCCCAAGCAGCAATTGACAGTCCGGTTTTACCAATCGAATACTCCAGATATGGATGAAGCACAGGTTTGTTACTATTGATATCCCAACCATGCCAGATGGAATGAGTGGCAAAAGTTAAATCAGCATAAAACGATTGAGTTTTTTGTGCATGGACATTAATTATCGATAAGATAACAAGTAAAAAAGTAAAGCTTATTTTTTTCATGAATTGAAGTTTCTTATTTGAAACATTGTTTCTAATAAGGGCAAAAGTATAAATTAATCTCAAATCAAGAAGATTATTGTTGTAAATTTTACACGAATGATGTTCCGATTAGTCTGTTATATTGAGACAGATATCGCTGAAAATGAAGAAAGAGAAGAAGATCTGTTACAAATAAAAGCGGCTACCCTAAAATAGAGTAGCCGCGTTGTTGTTATTGTTGATTGGATATAAGGGTCTTATTCTAAGCCACGTTGACGAAGTAAAGCTTCAATCTTTGGCTCGCGTCCACGGAAGTTCTTGTACATTTCCATAGCATCTACAGTTCCGCCTCTTTCCAGAATATTTGAACGGAATGATTGCGCTGTAGATTGGTCGTATAAGCTTGTTTCTTTAAAAGCTTCAAAAGCATCAGCATCTAAAACACCAGACCAGATATAACTGTAATAGCCGGCAGTGTAACCACTACTGGCAAAAATGTGCATAAAATACGTTGACTTGTAACGCGAGATAATCTCAGGAATCAGACCAATACTCTTAAGGTAATCTTCCTCGAACTGATTCACATCAATGACCTTTTCTTCTTTCTGGGTATGGTAGTTCATATCCAGTAAAGCAGCAGCCAGGTACTCAGTTGTTGCAAAACCCTGGTTAAAGTGTCCACTGTTCTTCAATTTCTCAACCAACTCATCAGGAATTACTTCACCAGTTTTATAATGACGTGCATATTCTTTCATCACTTCAGGATCACTAGCCCAATTCTCCATAACCTGAGAAGGAAGCTCAACAAAGTCGCGCGGTACAGAGGTTCCTGATAGACCATTATAAGTACAATCACTTAATAACTGATGCAAACCATGACCAAATTCGTGGAATAAAGTAGTGGTTTCATCAAAGCTCAATAATGCCGGCTTATCGCCAACCGGCTTAGAGAAATTACATACGATGGTTACAACTGGTGGAATATCTTCACCACCGCGTCGGCTCTGTTTGCGGAAAGTACCACACCAGGCACCTTGCTTTTTAGTAGCACGCGGATGCCAGTCCATATACAAAATACCTTTGTGCGAACCATCAGCTTCCAGTACTTTAAATACCTGTGCATCAGCATGAGGTTTTGGGAAGTCTTCGGTAATCTCCTCAAATTGAAGACCAAATAACTTGGTAGCTACTGCAAAAGCTCCATCACGTACATTATTTAGTTCAAAGTATGGACGTACTTCATTTTCATCTAAATTGTATTTTTCCTGGCGCACTTTCTCAGCATAATACCACCAGTCCCATGAAGCTAATTTAAATCCTCCTTTTTCGCGATCGATAATTGCTTGCATAGCTTCACGCTCTTTCTTGGCAACAGGTAAAGCCCTGTCCCAAAGCTGCTCTAATAATCCGTAAACTTTATCAGAGGTTTTAGCCATGCGCTCTTCCAACACATAATCGGCATAAGTTTCGTAACCCAGCAAATTAGCTTTTTTGACACGCAGGTTAACAATCTCTTCAATGATTTTCTTATTATCTAAATCATCGTTGTTATTACCACGCATGAAATAACCTTTGTAAAGCTTCTCACGTAACTCGCGCTTATCAGCATAAGATAAGAAAGGCAGCATACTCGGCTTTTGAGTGGTAAACACCCATTTGCCTTCCATATCCATTTCCTTAGCTGTTTCGGCAGCACCAATCACCGCTGACTCTGGCAAACCAGCCAAATCTTCTTTATTATCAATCACTAACTTAAACTTGTTAGTTTCTTTCAATACATTAGTTGAATAAGTATTGAATAACTCTGAAAGACGAGAGTTAATTTTTCGCAATTCTGCTTTTTTATCATCAGCTAAACTAACACCACTGCGAACAAAACCTTTGTAAGTATCTTCAAGCAACATCATTTGCTCACCATTAAGATTTAAAGCATCTTTTTGGTCAAATACGGCTTTTACTTTGGCAAACAAGGCAGGATTTAAGTTGATATCATCACTGTGAGCACTCATTTTCTTACCAACTTCTGAAGCAATGTTCATAATACCTTCGGTACCATGAGCCGATTTCAAACTGTAGTATACCGACATAACTTCTGATAACATTTTACCTGCATCATCAAGCGCAACAATGGTATTTTCAAATGTGGCTGCTTCCTTATTATTGATAATAGCTTCAACCTCTGCCTTATGCTCAGCCATAGCTTTATCAATAGCCGGCATATAATGTTCAGGTTTTATCTGTTCAAAAGGTGGTACATTGTAAGGTGTATCATACTTACCAAAAAAAGGGTTTTCCCCACTGTTTTCTTTTTTCTGAGGCGACTGGCATGCCGAAACGGCGATTACCATTGCCAACGAAAGCAATAGAAATTGTCTCATCTGTCTTAAAATTATATAATTGACTATTAGGTTGTGCATCGAAAGATTTGCAAGATAGATAAAAGGCGACTACATTTTGTATGATAAAACACAGTTTTATTTATGTCGTAAAACACATTCCAACTTATTTTGGACCATTGAACAATGTCAATAATTGGGTGTTTTGCTACGGTAAGTTGATTCTCAGAATGATAATCAGCACAGTTAAATGCGAATATTCCTCATTTTTTAGACCATTATTTTTAAGTAATATTGCCGCATTGTTAAGGCTTAAACTATAGTAATAACATGGTGAAGATTAAAAGCAAGATATTAAAACCTGATTGGCTTAAAATACAACTCCCCAATACCACTGACTATAAATGGATGCACAATACCATTCGTGATAATAAACTACATACCATTTGTACCAGTGGGAAATGCCCCAATGCTGCAGAATGCTGGGCAGCAGGAACGGCTACTTTTATGATATTAGGAGATATTTGCACGCGTGCCTGCAAATTTTGTAACGTTAAAACCGGTAAGCCTGATCCGGTCGATTTGAAAGAACCATTGCGAATTGCCCGTTCCATTCAAATCATGAAACTAAAACATGCAGTTATTACTTCGGTTGATCGTGATGATCTGGAGGATGGCGGAGCAGAGATTTGGGCAGCTACCATCAGAAAGACCAAAGAACTGAATCCGAATACCAGCATGGAAGTGTTGATACCTGATTTTAATGGCTTGCATCACCTGATCCAACAAGTGATGGATGCCAAACCTGAGGTAATTTCGCATAACCTGGAAACAGTTCGCCGTTTAACACCTGTTATCCGCACCAAAGCCAAATATGATTTAAGTTTAAAAGTGCTAAAGTATATTGCTGATGGCGGCATGGTAGCTAAATCGGGTATTATGCTTGGACTGGGCGAAACAGAAGAAGAGGTTTTTGAAACCATGGATGATCTGCTCAAGGCTGGTGTAACGGTGATGACCATTGGCCAATACCTGCAGCCAACCCAAAATCATCTACCCGTATCGGAGTATGTTACACCCGAACAATTTGACAAGTATAAACAAGTTGGTCTCGAAAAGGGTTTTAAATATGTTGAAAGCGGTCCGCTGGTTCGTTCGTCCTACCATGCCGAGCAACATATAAATGCTTTAAATAATCAATAATGAACACATATACAGTATTTGAAGATCTTGGCATTAAAGATTATAAGGAGGTTTGGGATTACCAGGAAAAGCTTTTCGCGGAAGTCGTTGATGTAAAACTCCACAATCGCGATAATCCGAATAATCTGAAAGACATCACTAATCATTTGCTATTTGTTGAGCACCCACATGTCTACACATTAGGTAAAAGTGGCGTACAGAATAACCTGTTGATCAACGATCAGTTTCTAAAACAGATTGACGCAACCTTTTACAAGATCAACAGAGGTGGTGACATTACTTATCATGGACCTGGTCAGATTGTGGGTTATCCCATTCTGGACTTGGAAGCCTTAAACCTGCAGGTGAAAAGCTATATCCACAATTTAGAAGAAGCCATCATCCAGACACTGGCCGACTATGGAATTAAAAGTGAACGCCTTGATGGTGCCACAGGAGTATGGCTCGATACTACCGTTCCAGGAAAATCTCGCAAGATTTGTGCAATAGGAGTGAAAGCCAGTCGTTATGTTTCTATGCATGGCTTTGCTTTAAATGTTAACACCGACTTAAACTATTTTAATCACATAAATCCTTGCGGATTTGTTGATAAAGGTGTTACATCTATGGAAAAAGAGTTGGGCAGTAAATTAGAGATAAAGGAAGTAAAAGATAAACTGGTTCAAAAATTATCTGATATTTTCGAATTGGAATTAAACAAGTGAGCATAAATAATATAGCGTTATTTTAATGCCTCTGGTAGTATATTTTTATTAACAATTGCGCATTCCGCTTTTGTTTTAAGATAAATTTTCGAAAAATTTATGCTCTTAAATGGGCAATAAAGGGAGATGGAAAAACGGTGGAGCATAAAACCCGAAAGTGATGATGAAATAATTGATCACTTATCAGAGGTACTAAATATCAATCGCGTATTGGCTAACCTTCTTGTTCAGAGAGGGGTAACCAATTATGACGAGGCCAAGTCGTTTTTTCGACCTAAACTTACCGATCTTCATAACCCCTTTTTGATGAAAGATATGGAGGCAGCAGTCCACCGTATCGTTAAAGCCTTTGATAACCATGAAAAGATTCTTATCTACGGGGATTACGATGTAGATGGTACTACCAGCGTTGCATTGGTCTATTCTTTTTTAAGTCTGCATTATAGTGATATTGATTACTATATACCCAACCGCTATGAGGAAGGTTATGGTATTTCATATAAAGGGATAGATTACGCTGCCGATAACGGTATCACCCTGGTTATTGCTCTTGATTGTGGGATAAAGGCTGTTGAAAAAATGGATTATGCCCGTGAAAAAGGTATCGACTTCATTATATGTGATCACCATACACCAGGTGATGTTTTACCCAATGCGGCTGCTTGCCTGGATCCTAAGCGTCCTGATTGTAATTATCCGGATAAAAACCTGTCAGGTTGTGGTGTAGGCTTTAAATTAATGCAGGCCTTTTGTCGATTTAAAGATTACAAAGAATCACAATTGTATGATCTAATTGATCTGGTAGCAGTTAGTATAGCTTCTGATATTGTACCGATCACAGGTGAAAACCGCATTTTAGCCTACTATGGACTGGAGAAATTGAATTCTAATCCTGGTATCGGTTTGAGTTCCATTATCAAAATAGCTGGTATGGAAGGCCGCGAAATCACCATCAGTGATATCGTTTTTAAAATTGGCCCGCGTATTAATGCAGCAGGACGAATTGACGCCGGAAGTGATGCTGTTGATCTATTGGTAAGCCGTGACTCAGGCAATGCCGGCCTGATGAGTAAAGACATTGATGAGTGTAACGAAACCCGTAAAGATCTGGATCGAAGCATTACCATCGAAGCCCATGATTTAATAGCCGGTAATCAGGAGTTACTTAATAAAAAATCCACTGTTCTCTATAATAAAGACTGGCACAAAGGAGTAATTGGAATTGTTGCCTCACGCCTGACTGAATCGTTTTACCGACCAACAGTTATTTTAACTGAATCCAAAGGACTGGCTACCGGAAGCGCCAGGTCTGTTGAAGGATTTGATCTGTACAAGGCTATTGAATCTTGCAGTGATCTGCTTGAAAATTTTGGAGGTCACATGTATGCGGCAGGATTAACACTAAAGATTGAGAATATCCCTGCCTTTAAGCAACGATTTGAACAGTATGTGGAAGACAATATCTTACCTGAACAATTAATACCTCAGATTGAGATCGATTCAAAACTGCACTTAAAAGATATTACACCAAAGTTTTATAGAATTTTAAAGCAATTCAGACCTTTTGGTCCTGGAAATATGAAACCTGCCTTTTCATCTGAGCGCGTATTTGATTATGGTACCAGCAAATGCGTTGGTAAAGAGCGCGATCACCTGAAACTGGAAATAATCGAAGAGCATTCAGCTGCCATCAAGCAAGGTATTGCTTTCTCAATGGGACATGTTATCAATGATATCAAATCAAATGATCCTTTTGATATTTGCTATTCGGTGGAAGAAAATGTCTATAATGGTATTACCACACTCCAGGTAATGGTGAAAGATATCAAATTTCCTTACGCAGAGTAATTCCTATTTTGAATCATTATAAATAGTTTCTATTAAGCAGATAATTTACCTTTTTAAAAACAAGGGGTAAAAATGAAATAAATCACATTTTATTTTCATCACTCTTAAATTTTAGAGGGGTCAATAACTTAAAAATCATTTTAACATTTTTTCACACCAGTATTTTAGGGGTATAAATTCAAAAAACCAGAAATAGAAAATATCAATTTATTAACTATGAGTTAATTACACCTTATTTTTTTATAAAGTTCGGGATGCACGAATAACTTTTTTATATATATTTAGCCCGTGAAAGTTAAGCCCTTTCCCTTAAATCAGATAAAATCCAGATGAAAAAAGGTTCGGTTCCGCCGGACCTTTTTGCGTATATATACCTGTACTTCCTCTTGTTCCAACTTTCACGTACTCCCATTCTTTAGACATTCGCAACACATTTAATTAACATCTTAACATTGAGGTTATTTCATAATAATCCAAACTTAATTTTGATTTAAACCCCAACGGCTTTTACCCTCCTACTTTTGAGGCGACATTTTTAATAAAACCTCATTAAATCATGAAAACATCTAAGTTGTTGCTAACACTATCGTTGTTTATAGTGAGCTTCACAACATTGGCCCAAAACGGCTTTATTCACGGACGCGTAACAGATTCAAAAAACTATCCTCTGCCTGGTGCAGCAGTATTTATTCAGGGTAATATAAATACAGGTACTATTACAGATGTAAATGGCTTTTATCGTCTCAAAAACCTAAATGATGGAAATTATACCGTTGAAGTCAATTACATTGGTTTTGAAAAAGCAAACATTGAAATTGAAATCAGTCAACAGAAAGGGGCAGAAGCTAATTTTGTTCTTAAAGAAGGAATCGAATTGCAGGAGATCAAAATCAACGGTCAGCTGCAAGGACAAACAAAAGCATTGAACCAGCAAAAAAACAGTATTAATGTAACCAACATCATTGCTGCCGATCAGGTAGAACGTTTTCCCGACTCGAACATTGGTGATGCACTAAAACGTATCCCTGGTATTAATGTACAATACGATCAGGGTGAAGCACGCTTTGGCAATATTCGCGGAACAGCACCAGATCTTAACTCCGTTACCATTAACGGTGAACGAATTCCATCTGCTGAAGCGGAGACGCGTTCAGTCCAATTAGACCTTATTCCGGCAGATATGGTACAAACCATCGAAGTTAACAAAGTGGTTACGGCCGATATGGAAGGTGACGCAATTGGTGGTTCGGTTAACCTTGTTACCCGCTCAAAACCAACAGGACGCCGTATATCAGGTACAATCGGAAGTGGTTATAACTTTTTAGCCGAAAAGCCAATGACTATTGGTTCTTTGGTTTATGCAGATCGTTTTTTCAATGATAAAATTGGAATGGTGATCTCTGGTTCTTATTACAACCATCATCTGGGTTCCGACAATATCGAAGCAGAATGGGATGACGATGGTTCAATAAAAGATTTCCAGGTACGTACCTATGAATTACAACGGGAGCGTCAAAGTTACTCAGCTTCATTTGATTTTAAAGTAAACGAAAATCACACTTTTGACCTTAAAGGTATTTACAATCGTCGTAAGGACTGGGAAAACCGTTACCGTCTGCGTTATAAGGATATTGAAGAAGATGATAATGGAAATATGATTGCCGAAATTCGTCGTCAGACGAAAGCTGGTTCAAAAGACAATAAATATGCACGTTTGGAAGACCAGGCAACAATGAACTTCTCATTAGGCGGAGAACACCACTTTGGTAAATTAACTGCTGACTGGAAAGCTTCATATTCCAAGGCAAAAGAGGAGCGTCCAAATGAACGCTATGTCAGTATGCACTATAAAGATGTAAGCGTTACTCCTGACCTGTCAGATACTGAAAAACCTCAGATTATTATTAACGATGCTGATGCCAGAGACCTGAATGGCAACTGGGGACTTAAGGAAATAACTGAAGAGTTCCAGCATACAGATGATATTGATAAGACTTTCGGTGCTAATTTTGACTTACCAATTAACACAAATTCAATTTTTAAATTTGGTTTCAAATACAAGGGTAAGGAAAAGCAACGTGGCAATGAGTTTCATGAGTATGAATTTAACAACGATGCTGCTGAAGATGCCTTTATAGCAGATGCCACCAGTCCAGGCAATATGGTTAATAAAACAAAAGACAATTTCCGGGCGGGTGATTATATGGCCGGAAATTTTGTAAAGCCAGAATTTGTAGGTGATCTTAATTTAAACAGCAGTGACTTGGATAAGGTACCTAATTTTGAAGAAATTGCCGGTAATTTTGATGCTAAGGAAAATATAACTGCGGGTTTTATTCGTTGGGATCAGTCCATCAGCAATCGCCTTAAAGCCGTAGCGGGTATTCGATATGAGAGGACCAATGTTGAGTACTCAGGTTTTGTTTTTGATCCTGATGCTGAGGAAGAAGAAGATCAGTTTCAACCTACAGGAAAACAATCCAGCGATTATAGCAACTTTTTACCAAGTATCTTATTGAAATATGACATTTCTGAAAATACCAAGTTAAAGGCTGCCTGGTCAAATACAATGGCTCGTCCTCGTTACTTCGACCTTATCCCATATATGATTGTTAACCGTGAAGATAACGAGAGAGAATTCGGTAATCCTGACTTAAATGCAACCAGTTCGATGAACCTTGATTTAATGGTTGAACACTACTTCAAATCAATCGGATTAATTTCAGGAGGTTTGTACTATAAAGGAATCAGTGATTTCGTTGCTGACGAAAGAACTTATGTAATGGAAGGAGAGGATGAATGGAAGTATATTCAACCAATTAATGTTGGTGATGCTGATCTGTTTGGATTTGAAGCAGCTTTTCAGCGTCAGTTCAATTTCCTTCCAGGTATACTTAAGAACTTAGGACTTTATGCCAACTACAGTTACAATTACAACAAAGTAAGTAACATTAAACTGGAAGATCGCGAAGATGATGAGATTAAGCTGGCAGGTACACCTGAAAATACAGTAAACGTTTCTCTGTTCTATGAAAGTAAGAAGTTAACGCTTCGTGCTTCATTAAACTATGCAGGCGACTTTATTTATGAATATGGAGGCGAAGCATTCGAAGATGTTTACTACGACAAAGCCACACATGTTGACGTAAGTGGATCATATGATATTACTAAAAACCTGAAATTCTTTGCCGAAGTTAATAACTTGTTGGATCAGCCGCTACGCTTCTACCAGGGTGAATCAAAATATACTTTCCAGGAAGAATATTATGGAATTCGCATGCAAGGAGGTATTCGCTTTAACTTCTAATTGACATTAAATGAAAAGACCATTAATAATACTATTTGTTCTGACTTTTCTGACTGGTAGTTGCAGGCATAAGGCCAGCACATCGGCAGAAACTGAAAAGGAAGTTGTTATTGCTAAAATGGATGGACAGACCGAAGCAATTGAAGATTCGATCAAAAAAGCCAATGCATTAAGTTTACAAGCTCAATTTAAGAGAGTTGTCTATCCTAAAGCACAAACACAACCGGTTGATCAACAACATGATATTGATGCTGCTGACGATCCTGCCATCTGGTACAATGCTGAAAACCCGGGAGAATCAAGAGTGTTAGGAACAGATAAACAAGCTGGTTTAGCGCTTTACAATCTTAAAGGTGAGCTTGTCGACTTTCAATCAGTCGGTAGAGTAAATAACGTTGATCTTCGCTACAATTTTCCGCATAACGATCAGAAAATTGCCATAGCAGCAGCTTCAGAAAGAAACCTGAATGCTTTGATGTTGTTCTCTGTGACTGCTGACAGCTTAAGTATTGTTCATACCAAACCAGCCTTATTGGATAGTTTCATTATTGACGATGCCTATGGATGTTGCATGTATTACAGTCGAAAAAAAGACACTTTTTATGCATTTATCGGCGGCAAAAATGGCAATATTCAACAATGGAAATTAGAATCTGATGCTGGTAAAATAAGCATAGAAGCAGTCAGAACAATTTCTCTTGCTTCGCAAAGTGAAGGAATGGTAGCTGACGATGAAACCGGTATTCTTTATATTGCAGAAGAAGGCAACGCCATTTGGAAAACAGATGCAGAAGAAGACGGATCAAATGAGCTGACAAAACTTGCCGACAGTGATAGTTTAAACACGCATATTGCCTACGACCTGGAAGGTCTGGACATCTATTATGCAGGTGACGGGAAAGGCTATCTTATTGCGTCTGTTCAGGGGAATTTTTCCTATGCTGTATTCGAAAAACATGGCAACAACAAATATCTGGGCAATTTTATAATTCGAGCAAACAACTCGATAGATGGTGCTGAAGAAACAGATGGTTTAGCTGTTAGTAACCTTAATATGGGACCAGATTTTCCCAATGGTTTATTGGTAGTGCAGGATGGATTTAATGAAGAGAATAACCAACCAAGGCCGCAAAACTTCAAGCTTATTGATTGGGCCGATGTTTCTAAATCATTTAATGACCCACTTATTATTTCACCGGATTATAAATGGTGGAAGTAAGGTAAAATAAAGACATAAAAAAAGACCGAAAATTCGGTCTTTTTTTGCTTTATACGTTGATATTATTGAGGGTTTACCTCAGCTAAAGCTTCAGTTACATTAATGACATAATCCGCCAGTTTCTCACACTCAGAGAACAAGTCGTTGAAAATAATTCCTGCCTCGTAAGTATATACACCATTTTTAAGATTATCCAGGTGCTCAATCTTTAGCTGATTGCGGTAATTATTTATTTCATCTTCTAACTGTTTAGCCTTTGTCAAATGAATATCTTCATTCGAATTATCAAGATTTGACAACATTACTTCAAGCGACGCATCTACCAGGTTAAACATCAGCTCAAGCTTATTCATTATCTCTTCACTGAACTGAACCTTTGCATTACGCATCCGGTTAATTGTCTTGGCAAGGTTGTAATTACAATCGCCAATACTCTCCAAATCATCAACCAGCTTGAGCATCGAACGAACACGTTTACGCCCCAAATCACTCAATTTTCCTTGATTAACCTGAGAAAGGTAATTGGCAATTTCTACCTCAACATTATCACAAATACCTTCGTATTTTTCGATACGTGCAAATTGCTTGCTAAATTTACTATCCTTGTTCTGGTTTATAAGCTTCCGAATAAAACCAAACATTTTCTGACTATGTTTACCAAACCAATGAACCTCTTTTCTGGCCTGAAGTATCGATAACTCAGAAGTTGATAACATACCAGTTGTAATGAACTTTAACCGGAACTCTTCTTCTTCAACCTCAGATGATGGGATCATTTTAACAACCACCTTTTTAAATAATGGCACAAACCAGATAAATATCAGCACGTTGAGTACATTAAAAGATGTGTGGAAAATTGATAAAGCTGTAGGTATAGCCGCAACAGACTGACTTGGTGAAACACCATTACTTTTCGAAACAAAATGATCAATGGCATCAACAAACCATGGAAATACAATAAGCATCCAGGTAACACCCATCATGTTGAACAACAAGTGAACCCTGGCAGCACGTTTGGCTGAAACATTACCGACTGCAGCTGCAATATTAGCAGTGATGGTCGTACCAATATTTTCACCCATTACCATCGCAGCAGCTAAATGAAATGGTATCCATCCCTGGTTACACATCACAAAGGTAAGGGCCATTGTTGCACTTGATGATTGAATAACAACCGTTAATATCGCCCCTATAAATAAGAATATTAGTGTTGAGCCAAAACCAAGATTAGTATAATGCTGTAAAAAGCTAAGAACTTCCGGACTTTCTTTAATATTAGGCACAGATCCCTTCAGGTATTCTAAACCAAGGAACAGTAATGCGAATCCAACCATGAATTCACCCCATGATCGTCGCGATGAATTTTTTGAGAAAATCAGTGGTAAGCCTAAACCTATCATTGGCAGGGCATAGGCACTGATTTTTACTTTAAAGCCTAACAAAGTAATCATCCAGCCGGTTACTGTGGTTCCAATATTTGCACCCATTATAACACCAATGGATTCAATCAGGGACATAAGACCTGCATTAACAAAACTCACCACCATTACAGTAGTTGCCGAAGATGACTGAATAATTGTTGTTACCAAAAAGCCAGTAAGAACACCCAAAAACCTATTGGAGGTCATGGCTGATAAAATCTTACGCATCTTTGCTCCGGCAACCTTTTGCAAGGCTTCGCTCATCATCTTCATCCCGAAGAGAAATAACCCTAATGAACCAATGAGGGTTAAAAAATCAAAAAGTGAATAGCTCATAATTAGTAATAATGTAAAGGCTAATGCCTTTGCAATAAAAAATATAGATTCTGTATCTCAAATTTGAACGCCCAAAGATGTAATTTTTTTCAAAGTTTTAACACTTACATAACCTTGTAATAATGATTTTTTAACACTGTAAGTGTCTCTTTAGAATATTTCTAATTTACAGACGGTAAATATCATCTATAGCTGAATTATTTAAGTTGATAATTATACCTATTTGAACCAGCATACACCAAGTATAAGGAAGATCTCCACTTTCTTTGTAAACGAGCACTTTAAAAGATTTAAAAAGTACTAATATGAATAACAATCTGATTATTATTGCAAGCTTACTTTGTTTACTAACACTGGGGTGTGATGAGATCAAAGAAAAAGAAACTGAAAGATTAACCAGTTTCGTTAATCCTTTTATGGGCACTGATGGACCAGGAAATACTTACCCGGGCGCTACCGTTCCATTTGGTATGGTTCAATTAAGTCCTGATCATGGTATACCAGGTTGGGATCGGATTGCCGGGTATTTTTATCAGGATACAATTATAACAGGTTTTAGTCATATGCACCTAACCGGAACCGGAGCTGGTGATTTGTACGATATATTGCTGAGTCCCATCAATTCCAAAGCAACTAAAACAACAAAAGAAAATGGTTATCGTCCGTATAGTACATTTTCACATGAAAATGAACAGGCCGAACCGGGTTATTACCAAGTATATCTACAGGACTATGGTATAAACGCCGAATTAACCGCCACAAAAAGAACAGGTATTCATCAATACACTTTTCCTAAAGATGATAATTCAGGTTTTATAATTGACTTAGGATATGCTTTAAACTGGGATGCTCCAACTGATACCTATTTAAAAATAGTTGATGAAACAACCATTGAAGGTTATCGCTTTTCAACAGGTTGGGCTCCTGATCAGCGAATTTTTTTTACAGCCAAATTTTCTAAGCCATTTACTTCGTCGCAACTATATAAAAATGGAAAGAAAGTAGAGGAAAACAGTGTTAATGCTAAAAATACCAAAGTGATTGTTCGTTTTCCAACCAACGATCAGGAACAAGTATTAGTGAAATTTGGCTTTTCTTCAGCTAGTTTAAATGGATCATTGGTAAGTCTGAATAAAGAAGCTTCTCATAATGTATTTGAGAAATACAGAAAAGATGCTTCCGATACATGGGAGAACGAACTATCTAAAATAAAGATTCAGAGCGACAATAAAATATGGAAGCAAACCTTCTACACAACGCTTTATCAATCAATGCTGGCACCTACTTTACTAAGCGATACAGACGGAATGTACAAAGGCGCAGATCACCAGTATCATAAGGCAGAAGGATTTGATAAATACGATACATTCTCACTATGGGATACATTTAGAGCAGCTCACCCATTGTATACAATTATGCACCCTGACAAGGTAAAGGATTTTGTAAGCAGTATGTTAAGTCATTATGAGCAAACGGGATTAACACCTGTTTGGTCGATGCATGGAAATGAAACGAACATGATGATTGGATATCATGCCATTCCAGTAATTGTGGATGCGTACTTTAAAGGTCTATTGAATAATTTTGATCCAGAGCTGTTATATCAGGCCTGTAAATCGAACGCCATGGATAATGACCATGGAATAAAGGAATATCGCGAATTAGGGTATGTCCCAGTTTCATATGATCATGAAAACTGGTCGGTATCAAAAACCGTAGAATATGCCTATGATGATTGGTGTATAGCTCAACTTGCCAAAGATTTAAATAAAACTGAAGATTACCAGTATTTTATGCAACGTGCCAATAATTGGCGAAACCATTATGATGAAGAATCATCATTTTTAAGGCCAAAACAAGCCAATGGTGAATTTATAAAAGACTTTGTGGCAAAAGATTATACCGATCATTTTTGTGAAAGTAATGCCTGGCATTACTTCTGGTTTGTACCACACAACATTCAGGGGTTGATTGATATTACAGGTGGAACCAATCGCTTTGATGAAAAACTGGACAGTATGTTTACTTATCATCCAAAGGATGATGATGAACTTCCAATCTTCAGTACAGGTATGATCGGACAATATGCTCACGGTAACGAACCAAGTCATCATGTAGCCTATTTATATAATTACCTTGGCAAACCATGGAAAACGCAAGAAAGAGTCAGAGAAATAATGGAAACTCAATACGCTCCGGTTCCTAATGGACATTGCGGTAACGAAGATTGCGGACAAATGTCGTCATGGTATATTTTTAGCTCCTTAGGCTTTTATCCGGTTAATGCAGCTGAGGGAGTATACGTAATTGGAACACCATTATGGGAAGAAGCAATAATTAAGCTTGATGAGAATAAAGTTTTTAAAATAACGAGCTCTAATTCATCACCCGAAAACTTATACATTGATCATGTGAAATTAAACGGTCAGACGTTAAATCGTTCTTATATTTATCACAATGAAATTATAAATGGTGGACATTTGGAATATCATATGACATCAAAACCAAATAAGAATTTATGGACTAATAAGGAGTCTTTTCCTCCTTCAGATTTAAACTAAAAAAATAGCTAAGTGAAACAGTCAATTGTATTCTGTTTCACTTAGCCATTTTAAAGAATGATAAATAAAGTAACAATTGACAGTATAAAAACCTGTAAAATCAAAAACCTGATTGGTACATCAATACTTTTAAACCATTCTTTGACCGTTGTTAAGTTTCGAGTCATCATAGCTTATTGGGTTTATGTCAATTAATTAGACCATTAACTACTATTCCAACTCCCGATTCATAACACTAGACGAAAAAAAATTTTGAAGGTTGCATACCATTCTAATTTTTATTCATTCTAAAGTACTTTCACTTTATAACGGTTTGATTTCCTACTTATTGCGCAATATTAAAAAAAATCTCTTACAAATACATTTGAATTTAGGAGTAATTTCTCTTTATTTGCAATGGATGAATAAGAAATTAATTCATATTACTTCTACTGGCTTCAATGAGAATCACTCATTGAATACGTCCTCATATATGATGATGTGTATGATGATGACACGCTAAGTGTCACAACGCATCGTATCTGAAAATCAAACAAAACATAGTACAGACCGGTGCGTTAGGCACAGGTAGAGGTTAAAACAAGAACATTAACCATAAAAATTAAATACTATGTCTGATTTTCGATTTGAAACACTTCAGTTACATGCCGGTCATGATGTTGATGAAACCACCTTATCACGTGCTGTACCAATTTACCAAACCAGTTCGTATCTTTTTAAAGATTCAGAGCATGCTGCCAATCTTTTTGGTCTGAAAGAGTTTGGAAATATCTACACGCGCATCATGAATCCAACAACCGATGTATTCGAAAAGCGCATTGCTGCTTTAGAAGGTGGAGTTGGAGCATTGGCAGTTTCATCTGGACAAGCGGCACAATTTATTGCGCTTACAAATTTTCTGGAAGCCGGTGACAACTTTGTTTCAACATCATACTTGTATGGCGGAACCTATAACCAGTTTAAGGTCCAATTTAAACGTTTGGGTATAAACGTTAAATTTGTTGAAGGCGATAATCCGGCAGATTTTGAAGCAGCTATTGATGCCAATACAAAAGCCATATACATCGAGACAATTGGTAATCCACAATTTAATGTGCCTGACTTTGAAGCCATAGCAACCATTGCTCAAAAACATGATATTCCGCTCGTTGTTGATAACACATTTGGAACTGGAGGCTATCTGTTTCGCCCACTTGAACATGGTGCCAATATCGTAGTTGAATCAGCAACAAAATGGATTGGAGGGCATGGTACTTCAATCGGTGGTGTCATTGTAGATGGTGGAAACTTTAACTGGGGTAATGGTAAATTCCCTTCGTTTACTGAACCATCAGAAGGTTATCATGGATTAAAATACTGGGATGTATTTGGTGCTGAAAGTCAGTTTGGTAATATTGCCTTTATCATCCGTTCCCGCGTTGAAGGCTTGCGCGATTATGGATCGGCCTTAAGTCCATTTAATGCTTTCCAGTTAATACAAGGTATAGAAACTCTGTCTCTTCGTGTTGATCGCCATGTAAGTAACGCTTTAGAAATAGCTAAGTGGCTCGAAAATCATCCTCAGGTTGAATATGTTAATTATCCTGGTCTTGAATCCAGTCCTTATCACCAGTTAGCCAAGAAATACCTTAAAAGAGGTTTTGGAGGCGTTTTAAGCTTTAAAATAAAAGGCGATGCTGAAGCGGGTGACAAATTTATTAATAGCTTATCTCTGATTAGTCATCTGGCTAATATTGGTGATGCAAAATCATTAATCATCCACCCGAGTTCAACTACGCACGAACAGCTGAGCATTGAAGAACAAAAAGCTTCAGGTGTTGAACCCGGATTACTTCGCTTATCAGTAGGTATCGAACACATTGATGATATCAAGGCCGATTTAAGTGCGGCATTTTCAAAACTTTAAAATTTCAAACCATCCAATACCTAATAGGTGTTGGATGGTCAGTTATTTACCTTAATTTTGCGAGGCAAAACAAAAACCAACTGATTCATTGTATATGATGAATCGAAAAAATTAACCATGAAACAAAAATTAAACATCGGTCTGTTTGGCTTTGGTGTAGTTGGACAAGGATTATACGAAGTGTTGAAGACCAGTCCAGCCTTCGACTCGGAAATATCAAAAATATGCGTCAAAAACCAGAAGAAAAGATCATTACCTGAGCAATACTTCTGTTACGATCCTGATGCTATTTTAGATGATCCAAATATCAATACTGTAGTCGAATTGATAGATAATG